>JAYSRP010000161.1:0-2939 GCA_043721015.1 Synechococcales cyanobacterium
ATAAAGGTGCTTGCCCAGAGCTGTTATTGCAAGATTGCCTGAGAAGAATTAAGCCGATTATTTTTTAGCTTGAAACTTACAGAGGTAAAAGGCGTTGTAAATTTTCAATGATACTAAAAAGGGCACATGTACTGTGCCCTTTTTAATATTCACTTAATCTAAGACATTAACGAAGACATTAACGTTTTCAACTCCACCTTAACTGGCTCAATATTCCAAATATCTTGGCAATATTCGCGGATAGACCGATCAGAAGAAAACTTGCCCATGCGAGCCACATTCAAGATCGCCATTTTTGTCCAGTGCTCTTGATCGCGGTAAGCCTGACTGGCCTTGTGTTGACAATCAATATAAGATTGATAGTCTGCGAACAAGAAATAAGGATCATATTTTATCAACACATCCAACAGCGGCTTAAATAGATCCTGATCACCATGAGAGAAGAACCCGGAAGCAATCCGATCGATTGCCAGCTTTAGCTCCAAGTTAGAATTGTAGTACTTCATAGGTGAATAGCCATCAGCACTCATCTTTTGTACCTCTTGCTCAGTCAGACCAAACAAGAAGAAATTCTCATCTCCTACTTCCTCACGGATTTCGATGTTGGCACCATCCAAAGTCCCGATCGTCAGCGCTCCATTCATGGCAAACTTCATGTTGCCAGTCCCAGAAGCTTCCTTACCGGCTGTGGAGATTTGCTCCGATAAATCTGCTGCTGGATAGACATTTTGGGCAAATTTAACACTGTAGTCTTTCAAGAAAACTACTTTAATGCGATCGCGTACATCTGGATCGCGGTTAACTACATCGGCTACGGAGTTAATTAATTTAATTATCAACTTAGCCATAAAGTAGCCCGGTGCCGCCTTGCCCGCAAACAAGAAAGTCTGAGGCGTAATATCAATATCAGGATTAGCTTTGATTCGGTTATAGAGAGTAATAACGTACAGCACATTCAAATGTTGGCGCTTGTACTCATGGATGCGCTTAGCTTGGATATCGAACAAGGAATGAGGATTAACCTTCACACCATACTGCTCCCCGATATGAGTAGCCAAACTAGTTTTGAGACCGAGCTTGATTTGCTGCCATTCTTTATGAAACGCGGTGTCATCAGCGTAGACTTCTAGTTTCTTGAGGTCTTCAAGATTTTTAATCCAATTATCGCCAATTTTACTAGTGATCAAATCGGTTAATTTGGGGTTACTCAACACTACGAATCGGCGAGGTGTCACACCATTAGTTTTGTTGCTAAATTTCTCTGGGTATATTTCGTAGAAATCTTTTAACACATCTTGTTTCAGTAACTCGCTGTGCAGTGCAGCTACGCCGTTAATTGCAAAGCTGCCGACACAGGCTAAATGCGCCATCCGCACATAGCGACCATTACTCTCATCGATTAACGACATCCGACTGAGCCGATCGGCATCATCCGGGAATTTCATCCGCACAGCAGCCATGAAGTGGTGATTAATTTCATAGATAATTTCCATGTGCCGAGGTAACAGACTACCAAACAGCGAAATTGGCCACTTTTCTAGAGCTTCTGGCAAAATTGTGTGATTGGTATAAGCAAAGGTCTTTTGAGTAATTGCCCAAGCCTGCTCCCACTTCATATAATATTCGTCGATCAACAAGCGCATTAATTCAGCGATCGAAACGGCCGGATGGGTGTCATTTAATTGAATCGCAAATTTTTCGTGGAATTTTTCTAAGGGGATATTTTGGACTTTCATCACTCTAATCATGTCTTGCAATGAGCAAGAGACAAAAAAGATCTGCTGAGTGAGGCGTAACCGCTTACCTTGATCGCTATCATCATTGGGGTACAGCACCTTGGAGATATTCTCAGAAACCATCTTTTTATGGACAGCTCCAGCGTAGTTACCCGCATTGAAAGCCCCAAAATCAAAAGACTCAGGCGCTTCTGCTGTCCATAGTCTGAGGGTGTTGGCCGTATTGGTTTTGTAGCCCAAAATTGGGTTGTCGTAGGGCACACCCTTAATTAATTCAAAAGGGATCCATCTGGCACGATACTGCCCCTGATCATCGGTGTAATGGTCAACGTGACCGCCCAATTTAACTTCTACCGCCCATTCTGGACGGGCAATTTCCCAGGGGTTGCCAAATCGCAGCCATTTATCGGTACGTTCTACTTGCCAGCCGTCCCGAATGTCTTGTTCAAAGATGCCAAATTCGTAGCGAATGCCATAGCCGATCGAAGGGATTTCTAGGGTGGCCATAGAATCTAAGTAACAGGCTGCCAATCTTCCTAAGCCGCCATTGCCTAATCCTGGCTCTTCCTCTTGTTCCAATAAGGCATCGAGACTTAGCCCTAAGTCAGATACTGCTTCCTTGGCTTGGTCATAAATGCCTAGGTTGATCAGATTATTACCGAGTTGTGGACCCATCAAAAATTCGGCAGAGAGGTAGCAAATTGTCCTGGAGCCGGAGTCGGTGTAAGTAGTCGCGGTACTAATCCAACGTTCTAGCAGTCGATCGCGCACGGCGTAAGACAATGCCAGGTAGTAATCGTTGAGGCTGGCTAAAGCGGGGAACTTACCTTGCACGTAGAACAGCTTATTGAGGAAGTCGTGCTTGAGTTCTGCCACACTCGATCCATTGAGAGCATTTGCCGGTTGTTTTTGAATTTCTTGCGTTTGCATTGGTCGGTGTTTAACAGAATGGGATAAAGCCATCACTACTCGTTCGAGTCTGTGATACCGTCAGGGTCTCTAAAATTACTTAAGATACGATTCTAGAAACCCGACTTTCCATTTTAGGCATATCTGGACGAATGGAAGGTTTTCTACACTACTATTTACAAAATGTATGGTAAGCCAGGGTACCAATTTAACGCGGGACACATTGGCTACCCCTCACCCCAGCCCTCTCCCACAAGGGGAGAGGGAGCAAGAGACTTCGTTTTGCGCTCCGAC
>JAYSRP010000162.1:0-5888 GCA_043721015.1 Synechococcales cyanobacterium
CCATTGACTCCCACTAGGCCAATTCGATCGCCTGGTTTGACTTCCCAGTTAATATCTTTTAGAACTTCGCCAGTGGGATAGATTTTGCTGATGTGTTCTAGTCTGAGCATTAACTGGAATCTCCTAGAGTGATGTTGGTGTTCGATCGTAACAAAATCTTAACATTCCCGCTGTCTTCTGCAATACTCTCAGATCTAAGAATATTTATTTTAGGATGGTATGGATGCTTGAATTTGCCCTAAATCCTTATGAGTGACAGCATTGCGATTACTGATGCCATTACCACTATCGTGGAGGCAGAGCAGAGATTTGGGCTAATTCGGAATGAAGATCCAGATTTTTTCTGGGAGTGGCAGCGTTTTTCTGCCGAACTCACAGAACAGGATATCAGCCAGCTTGCCGATCTTCGTCGTCGCTATATTTATCACCGATCGGCTGGACACCTGCTAGAAAATACCGTGACTCTGCTGCTAGCTTCACCTTTGTTGGCGATTTCTGGTTTCTACGATCCGCCTTTTCGAGTGCGTGCCGAGGAATCGGTGAAGCTGGTAATCCAAGACAGCGAAGAAGTTCTGCAAGGCCGAATAGATGCCTTGGTCATCTGTGATTCTTTCTGGGTAATGATTTTGGAATCAAAGAAGACGATGCTCTCTATTTGGTCGGCTTTACCTCAGGCTTTGGCCTACTTGATGGCGAATCCTCACCTCGATCGCGGTGCATCGGCACAGGAGAGTCGCCCCGGTTTTGGGATGTTAACGAATGGAGATGAAATGCTGTTTGTGAAAGTAGCTCCGTCTCAGTATGGTTTATCACGAGTGTTCTCTCCTTTTGTCGGTGATACTGAGTTAGTGACAGTGCTGAAAATTCTGCGACAGTTTGGTTCTGGATATGAAATAAACCAAGGGTAAAAGGGATGTTATGGTTAAAATCAAGGCGAATTTATGTTTCACAGAAGATAACGTAGGGGCAGGTTTATCTGTAGATTTTGCCAAAATCTGAAAAAATAAAATAAAAACCTGCCCACTGTAGATTTTGCCAAAATCTGAAAAAATAAAATAAAAACCTGCCCACCACAGCCAGAATTATTCGCTGCCAAAAATTCATTGATTCATTGGCAATTGATCGTGTTGATTTGTTGGGATTTATCGATCGGGATGAATTCGCTGAAGGGCAGGTTTTTGTTTGGTGATTACAGCTTGTGCGCTGTTTTTGGATAAACCTGCCCCTACGATTCATACCCCGGATTTTTTCTTTTTGTACACCTGAATATGATTGCCGATCTTGTTGATTAGCCATAATAGTTTCTCACCCGATCGGCGACCAATCCACGTTAGTAGAGAATTTCGGCAGAATTTTAGCGCTACTGGCAGCGTTGAGACCTAAATGATTACTGAGGATCTTGGCGATCGGCTCCCGGAAATCGGTAGTCACATTCAAATCTCGCCCTTGATAGAGCTGTTCGGGAGCCAATCCTGGCCATTGACCGTAGACTTTGCCACCTTTGGTTGCACCACCCAATAGCCACATCGCGTTTCCATGGCCATGATCGGTGCCACCGTTGCCATTTTCTTTAGCTGTGCGACCAAACTCCGACATCACCACAATTTGGGTATTGCCATAGACCGCGCCTAGCTCTTGTTGGAGTGTGGCTAATCCTTGGGATAATTCACCTAAATTGCGAGCAAGTTGACCCTTGGAGTTGCCTTGATTGATATGAGTATCCCAACCGCCGAGCTGTAAGAAAGCAATTTGAATGCGCGGATCCCTGACCATTAGGCGAGCAAGCGATCGAGTCTCAGCAGCAAAGCCCTTCGGCAAAGGTGCACCGTTGTTGGCCATTTTCATTTCTGCTTCCAGATCTTGTAGAAGCTGAGTGCGAGCGGCGCGACCGCCGCGATAGTTGCGACCTAAAACATCATTGCCGCTGTAGAGCTGATCAAAAGCCGATGCCACGTCTTGGCGATCTAAAGTTTGACGATTCCCGGCTTGGCGAGTAGAGCCAATGCTGCTAACCGGCATTTTGCCAGTCAGAATTTGTGGCACATTGGCACTGAGGCTAATGGCTTGTAAAGGCGATTTGTTGTTTGCCTCTACCAATAGGCGATTCATCCAACCATCTTGGCGTTTACGACTACCTGGTACCCCAGTCTCCATATAGTATTGGGCATCGAAGTGCGATCGAATTTCGTTGGTAAGTCCGCTGGCATGAACAAAAGCTAAACTGCCTTGTTTCCATAGGGGCAAAATGGGAGCGATCGCCGGATGTAGACCAAAGCGACCATCTAGATCCAAAGCTCCATCGGGGCTGCCGGGCTGGGGAATGGCAATTTTGGGGCGATATTGATAATAATTTGGATCACTATAAGGCACCACTACATTTAATCCATCCACAGCACCTCGCAGAAAAATCACAATCAAGCGACGGGGATTATTGTCAGGGGTAGCGTTGACTCCTAGCCAGCTATTTTGAGCAAAAGCACTGAGGGTGCCCAGGCCAGCACAGGTAAGAAAATGACGACGATCCATAGTTTTATTGAGTGATATTTATGAGTGACAAAAGTTAAGTTAGCGATACATAAAGTCTGGGCTGCCCAGCATCAAGGCTGATTGTAGACTCACCTTACTAGCGGCGATCGTGGTTTTGGTATTGGCTGACAAATAGGGGCCGATCGCTCGATCGAGGTTAGCACTATTAATCGGCTGGGGCTTGCTAGATAATCCGCGACCATTGGCAATATGGCTGGCGAAGTTAATTCTTTGGATAGTTGAATTTTCGTTTAACCAAGCTTCGCGGGTGTTCTTGTAGCCATCGGGGGTCTGGCAACCATATAGAGGCATCCCGAAACCGGAAAGCTGGCCATTGAGGAATTTGGTTTCTTCGATATTGGAGCCAGTAGCACGAGCCGCAGAAACCACGTATTCCAAAGGCGTTTTAAACTTGCTACGTTGAGCAGCAGGTGCCCAGAATTCTTTGCTGTTCAGCATTGTGGTCATCACTGCTTGGATGTCACCATCGGTCTGTAGCCAGCGAGTTTTCATCCGATCGACCAAAGTCGCAGGCGGATTGTCACTGACGAAACGCTGAGCTATTTTATAGCTAACAAATTTGGCGGTCGCTGGATTTTTAGCCAGTATATCTAGAGCTTGTTCGACTTCTTGTTCCCCGTTGCCGGTAATTGGTTTACCCAATAAAGTTTTGGGGCTAGAGTCGTGACGATTGGGGTCAAAGTAAAAAGTAAACGGCACACCTTTTTTGGTATTGGCTGGTAAATATCCCCAGCCAGTAAAGATCTGTGCCAAACTGGTGACATCTTTTTGGCTGTAGCCACCTTTGACTCCTAATGTATGTAGCTCCATTAACTCGCGGGCATAGTTTTCGTTCAGACCACCGCGATTTTTGGCTTTGGGGTTGGGGTTTGGAGTCGTGTTCTGCCAGTTGTCCAAGTAGTGGAGCATTGCTGGGTGGCGCGATGTGGCTCCCAATAGATCTCGAAACTTACCAAAGGCATGAGGACGAATGGCGGTTTGTTCATAGTTACCTATCCAGACTCTACTAATGCCTTTATAAGTAGAAACATTAAAGTGGTTGTACCAAAAGTCGGTCATTACTTCTTCGAGTTGCTTGGGACTTTCGATCGCTCTGAATAATTTGGCCTGATTTCTTTCTTCAGCGACTTTGCGAATGTTGAGTTCTAGTTGAGGTCTTTCGGCTGGGAGTACTTTACGGGTTGCTCCATAGACCGCCCCGAGTTCCGTAGTGCTCAAGTTCAGGGTACTGAGTTGGGCGAGTCGGCTATCGAGGGTGCTGGAGGCGGGAATAGTGTTGGGGTTAAGTTGTTCTTGAATGTATTTTTCTACCCCGATCAATTCCACCCGTTCTATCTCTCCAGGAGTGGGGCCAAAGCTTAAGCGGCTTATGGCATGTAAGATTTTGGGGTCGGTGGCGCTGGCTGGTAAAATAACAGCAGCCCACAATAATAGTGTGACGGCAATAATCCGGGTCATGGCTAGGTAAAACGTGAGGATTAGCCTTTGGTGACTGTGATCTAAAACCAATAGTTCCGCTGTTGCTTAACCCGACCATATGTTGTAGTGCCTCACAGTGAGCATTCCCAGATTTTGGAGGGCTATGAATGGGTTCGGGCTTTAAATCTCGGTGACTATTTCATAGTGTTCTACAACTGGGAAAGGATCATAAAAATGATGTAGTAAAGCTCGCCACTCTTGGTATTGAGGCGATTGCCGAAAGCCGATCGTGTGGTCTTCTAAAACTTGCCAGTGTACCAATAGAATATATCGATTATCTTTTTCCAAACAGTGTTGTAGCTCGTGAGAGATATACCCCGGCATAGCCGAGATAATATTCTTGGCTACTTGAAATACAGCCTCAAAGTCTTCGCTTAAGCCAGGTTTAATATCAAGAACTGCGACTTCTAAAATCATGGGTTAATACCAAATAAAGTGATTTAAACTATATACAAAAAGAACAAATTTACTTTAAAGTCAAAAAAGATTAGATCTTCTGTAAAAATTCCTGGGCTAATTTGACGAAGGCTTTAGAACCAGCAGTCCCAGGATTATCGATTACCACCGGAGTGAAAGTGTCGATCGACCTTGCCACATTTACATCCATCGGAATACGGGTTTGGAATATTTTCTCTGGTTTAAAGTCTTGTGTCACCCGCTGAATCACCTGATCGTAGTAGCGGTTAAACATCGTATTGCCCGACAGGACAAACACGATCCCTAGCAGTTGGCTGAGCATTTTGTTTTCATCATGCTCATGGGCTTCGCGCATGGTTGCAATCCGTCGTTCTAAAAGCTGCATTCCTACCAAAGATAGCGGTTCTGGTCGGGCGGGCATGATGTAATAATTACTGGCCATAATGCCGCTGCGTGTTAGTAAATTATAGCTAGGAGCACAGTCTAAGATAATAAAATCATACTCATCAACGATCGGTGCCAAAATATCGCGCATCAACGCTCCTTCAAAGCCATTCCAAATATCCATGAAGTCAGAGGTGCTACCCACAAGAGCTTCTTGATGCAGCTTTTCTGAGACCCAGTACTCATCATAAATATCAATATCTCCCGAGAGCAAGTCCAAGCCATTGACCCCGGCCACATTTTTGGTAATGGTGTCTGGAATCGCAAACTTATAACGGTGATTAGGCTTCAAAGACTTGGCCACCAAATAGCTGATGGTCATTTTTTCCCGCCGAATCCGAGCGAAGTCTTGTGGGGAAACCAAGCTGAGGGTGGCACTAATCTGAGTGTCTAGATCGACCACCAATACCCGCTTTTGATGGAATTTAGCCAGACAGGTCGCCAAATTGACGCTGAGTGTGGTTTTGCCAACACCCCCTTTCATATTAATCGTGGCAATTATTAATCCCATATCTCACCTTTAGATGCACGCCGCTAACCATCATATCGATCGAATGGACAAAATACCGAAAAGTTACCGAAATATTGCAGATATTTACGGAAGATTACAATGTAAATTCAACCAATCCAATCCCACCAAGCAAATCGGACAGAGTAGAACAATAGCAAAAATCCAAATAAACTAAGGCTAATATATCCGGCACGAGGATGAGCAGAAAACAAAATGCCAAGTGCTAAAGACATAGGAGCAATTGTATAGAGATGTCGATGTATTGACATTTTAGTACCTGTCAAAAATAAAAACACCAGAAAACAGCAGCCATAAATTAACAGTATTGGGCTGAGCTTTTGGCGAAAATACCACATTAGCCAAATGGCCATCATCGGCGTTAAAATTTGTAAAAATATTATATGATATGCCAATACAGGTAATAATATAATGCCAGCCATTGAACTCCCCCATGCTGGACGACGAAATAACAAGATGAGATTTGTTATTA
>JAYSRP010000163.1:0-14681 GCA_043721015.1 Synechococcales cyanobacterium
CCATTGGGGCTAAAGGCTACGGCAACTACTTGACTAACGTGTCCGTGCAAATGCTGTAAACACTCTCCGGTGCGGGTATCCCAAATACGAACTACTCGATCGCAACTGCCGCTAGCTATTGTTTGGCTATCAGGACTAAAAGCTACTGCCCATACCCAGCTTCCACAGCCTTCTAACACCCGTAAGCATTTCCCAGTAGCACTATCTCGAAGCTTAATAGTGTAATCGGCACTACCGCTGGCCAATAACTTGCCGTTGGGGCTGAATTGAACTGACCACAACCGGTTGCTATGATCTTTTTCAAAGACGATAGCTTGACCGCTGATAATATCCCATACTTTAATACTGGCATCATCATAGCCACTAGCGAGATACCGACCATTGGGACTGACCGCTAAAGAAAGGACTGCATTAGTATGACCTGTAACCGTTTTGACACAACGGCCTAGCTGTAGATCCCACAACTTCATGCTGTGGTCGTCACCACCACTAGCAATAAATTGACCATCAGGGTGAAAAGCCACCGACCAGACTCTAGCAGTATGGCCAAAAAGTGTCCTGAGACATTTACCCGTACTAACATCCCAAATCTTAATTGTTCGATCTAAGCTACTACTAATTAATTGTTGGCCATTAGGGCTATAAGAAAGTCCACTAATCGCGCTTTGATGTCCCTGGAGATGATGTAAACACTGTTGAGTGTGGACATCCCAAATTTTGATGGTGTAATCAAAGCTACCGCTGGCGATCGAGTTCCCATCAGGACTGAACATCACACATCGCACCCAGCTTTCATGAGCCTGCCAAAAGGCTGTGCATTGGCCTGAAGCCACATCCCACAAACCAATCGCATAATCTTCACCACCACTCACCAGGGTCTGACCATCTGGACTGAATTCAACCTGCCATACTCGTCCACTATGGCCAGTTAAAGTTCGGATTTCAGGATTTTCTGATTGAAAAAAGCTTTGCCAGAGACGGATTGTAGCATCATTGCCACAACTAGCGATCATATTTCCATTGGGGCTAAAAGTAGCACTGTTAACAAACCCCTGGTGTCCTTCATAGCTATGTAGGCATTGCTCTGTAAGCACATCCCATAACTTAACCAAACCGTCATCTCCGGCGCTAATTAAAAACCTACCATCAGGACTAAAATTGATTGACCAAGTCCAGAACAAGTGGCCGATGAAGCAAGCTTTTTGCTCCATCGTATTAGCATCCCAGACTTGGATCGCACCATTGTCATAGCTAGTTGCCAAAAGCTGGCCATCATTACTAAAGGTGATATCTACAACGTTGCCACAAGTTTCGGTAAATACAGTTTGGCTGAGCTTGCTTCCTCTAAGATCTACATTATGTAGTGGCGTTTGAGCAAAATGAGCTTGGCGAATCACCAAGTTAGAGAGATCACGGCTTTGAAAATCAGCTTTTGTATGGCAAAGTAAATTAATTAAATTTCCGATGATATAGCCAGTTTCTTCGTCATTTTTGTGGCGAAATAGTTCTAATGTTTGCCATAGATGCTGCTGAAGATTATTGATATTGGCTAAGCTGCTGGTCAATCGATCGACTATTGGTTGTAAGATTAGCTGCGATTGAGCCTCTCGCAGATAGTCTGGTGCCTGAGACTTGATCAGAGAATGAGCTTTAAATAGATCGAGCTTTTGGGTGAGTAATTCTTTTTCAATATGGTTTAAAAATCTTTCCGTAACATATTCCATAATTACGGGCTGTTGAGTAAGCCCCTGGGCTGTAGCCTCAATTAGAGATCGATTACGGAGTATTTCTAAAGAGCTTAATAGCTGAACAAAATTTAATGATGGTAGAAAATTGGCATGAATCTGAAGGGGGCTAAGACCTTCCCGATTGAGAGCTAACAAATACATAATTTGCTGCTGAATCGGGGATAAGCGATCGAACTGTTGCTCTAACAGATACCACAAACTCGCCGGTATTGAGATGTCTTGGGCTAAAAACCCCTCCATATCTCCGGCAAATAAATTTTGGATGGCAGTGGCAGATAGCTGAAGCGCCAAAGGATTACCACCCAGATAATTGCTCAATATTTGTTGTTGCTTATCGGCAGCAATAACTCCTTTATCCTGCAAAATGCTCAGAGCTGCATCGTCACAAATTCCGCCCAATTGGAGCGATCGCACTGGTAGATTAGAGCCTTCTCTGTTGGTAATGCTTTGGGGCTTTTCTCGTCCGGTGAAAATTAAACAGCTAGCATGGTTTTCATCGGCAATGCGACCAAAAATCTGGCCGTAGGCTTCATAGCCAGATAAATATTCACCGCTGCGTTCTCCCCCCTGCAAAATAGATTCGATATTATCCAATATTAGCAAGCAGCGTTTTTTTTGCAACTGCTGCAATAGTTCATTAAGCGCCGCCTTGGTGTCTCTGGGCTGCACGGCACCAGTTAAAACCGAGAGAATTTCTTGCAGTAAATTGTCTGGCGTGGGTAAATGTCTGAGGCTTCGCCAGATCAGAGATTCAAATTTGGGCTGCACCTGTTCGGCTAGTTTGATAGCAAGAGCAGTTTTGCCGATTCCTCCTAAGCCAATAATGCTGACCAAGCGACAATTGCTATCTAAAACCCAATGGGTGAGAGTCTGTAGATCGTCATGTCTACCGTAGAAACGAGACACGTCGATCGCCTCGCCCCAATCTACTCGCTGCAACAATCGACGACTGCTCAGGATGCTGACGAGGTTTTTCTTAGAAACGCTGACTCCCATCAGCTCAGAGATGAGCTTCCAGAGTTGAGCCGCAACTTGTTTGATGTAATCTGGGTCGTAGCCTAGATTACGAGCGATTTCTTGATAAGACAAATTCTGTAAAGTTTGCAGCAGCAGCATCCGTTGAACATCTTTGAGGGGTAATAGATTTTGCTGTTCAATAAGGTGATCAATAAGTTGCAGAGCAT
Source organism: Synechococcales cyanobacterium (assembly GCA_043721015.1). Taxonomy (GTDB): domain Bacteria; phylum Cyanobacteriota; class Cyanobacteriia; order Cyanobacteriales; family Chamaesiphonaceae; genus JAAFHZ01. Next base: position 2,933 of record JAYSRP010000163.1, read on the forward strand.
CTTGTCCAACCATGGGCGAGTTATTTAGCTGTTACAGGTTTGATACAAGCCAATAATACGGCTTAACTCTAGAAATAAAAGGTAAACATTAATACTTTGTTACATTCTTAATCGAGTTTTATTTACTGCATAATAAAACCACCTAAGTCTTACTGGCCAATATCCCCAAGGAGTTTCGCATCCATCAATACTGCAAATAACTAGTTTTTATGAGGTCGCTAAATCAGTTAGAATCGCACACAAGGGAATTTGTTACCCAATTTATATTGCAGTAGTTTTTGAGATAATCCGCGCTATGGTCAAATTTTCTCGGCTAGTTACCTCCAAGTGGTTAATGCTTGGTCTGATTACAATTATCTTAACAATATTGATCGCCCCAGTATGGTCTCGATCATTGCCCCTCCAATCTCAGCGCAACACCATTTTGATGATTGGCGATGGTATGGGTTGGAACTTAGCCCGCACAGGGGCTATCCAGAACGCTATTAAGCAAGGGAAAACCGGTAAAACTCTCCAAGATTTCTATGTGCAGGGACGAGGCAGTGGTTTGAATATGCAAACCCTCAAAGGCTATGCCCTCAGCACCACCTATGGCACAATAATCGCCGATGGCAAAGGTAAATATAGTGGTAACAACAGCGCTTTAGACGACTCCCAAAAGCTTACGGGCGCTAGTACCGTGCGCCCCAATTTTAAATTTGATCCCAGCAGCAACTTAGTGGGCTACGATCCGGTGCGCGGTGGTGCAAACCCCTGGACAGCGGGCAGCGATCGAGAATACCTCAAAGCCAACTATCCCGATTCGGCCAACACCGCGACAACTCTGTATACCGGGGTCAAGAGCTACAACAACGCGATCGGGGTAGATATTTATGAGCGTCCTTTAACTTCTATCTTAAAAACTGCCGCTAGTTTGGGTAAGTCTACCGGCTTAGTTACTTCAGTGCCGATCGACCATGCCACTCCCGGAGCCGCTGCGGCTAATGTCAATCGCCGCACTAAGTATGACCAAAACTCCAAAGACGCTACGCCTCTAGACAATATTTTGCAGCAGGAGCTACGCATCTATCAGCCAACTGTGCTACTCGGTGGTGGGCATCCTCTCTCTAACATCAAAAACCCCTTACCGACTGGCGTAGAACCAGATCACACCTATATCAGTGAGACGACCTATCGAGAACTTAGTGCTCGTCCTAATCACAATATCTACAAATATACTTTTCGGGAACGTGGTATCAACGCCGCCCAAGTATTGGCACAGACCGCTGCCAAATTAGATCCCAATCGCGGACAAAGATTACTGGGCATTTATGGCGCGCGGGGACAAAACGGCAATCTGCCAGTGAGTTCGGCCAATGGTGACTACAGTACAACCGGTTTAGATTTGTTCAAAGTCCACGGCACCAGAGGTTTACAGCCAGATATCGATCGACCGGTCAGCCCTAATGAAACCACTGCCCAATTTATTCAACGAGAACGTAACGAAAACCCCACACTCAATGATTTGACCAAGGCTGCTTTATCTGTTTTGGGTAAAGATCCTGATGGTTTTTGGTTGATGGTCGAAGGTGGTGATGTGGATTGGGCTGGCCATGACAACAATATGGACAATTTAATAGGGACAGTGCTGGATTTTGATCGATCGGTAGGCAGCGTAATTCAGTGGATCGATCAACATGGCGGCTGGGAGCGCAATCAGCTCATAGTGACCGCCGATCACGATCACTATTTAACTTTGAATAACGATTTCCCAGACTTGTTGCGCCAAAAAGGTGCCAAGAAGCTTACTGAACTTGACACCGCCCCAGAAGCTGGGCATTATTGGGGATCTCAACCAGTAGTTGTTAAAGATACAGCGGGTAAAGAGCTACCCGAAACCGGCAAGTATGGCTGGGGCAACCATAGTAATCGCCCGGTGCCAGTTTACTATCAGGGGTTTGCTTCTGATGTTTTGACTAGGTCGATCGGGCAAGGGTTTAAACTATATGGCCACGATATTCCAGGGATTTCTGGTTTAACCGATCAGGTGCATATTTATCGCACTCAATTGGCCGCAGTCCAAGCTAGAAATTAACTGGAAGCCAATCTTACCAAAATCAAAGCAATTATAGCTGGAATAGTTTGGGCGATGATTGCTAGAGGTCGCCGCTGGTATGGTTTATTCGGAATATCACTACCCACGGTAAGAGTTGCGCTGCCATAAATTCCGGCGATCGCAATAAAGCTCAAAAAGAATGTCCAAATCTCAACAGAATTTGCTGGAGACAACCACCCCCACACCATTCCTGCCGCCAAAAAGCCATTGTATAAGCCCTGATTGCTGGCCAACACCTTAGCGATTTGGCCATCACTAAAATTATCAAAGCGTTTACGCCCTTTATCCCACTGAAACATTTGCTGAGTTAGAAAGAAAACATGAATCAGGGCAACTATTATAATCAGAGAATACATTAAGATTTTCATAAAAAATGACTTGTTATTGCTATCATGATTTTCTCATGAACTAATTAGAGTAATCATTAAGATTTTTATACGAAATCACTGGTTATTGTCGTTCTGATTCTCTGATGAAATCTATTATTTCAGCGTGGGTGGGCTGGGCATCGATCGCCCCTGGCTGAAGCGTAGTCAAAGCTCCGGCAGCGGCGGCATAGCGCACCGTCTCCGCCGCCGACTGCCCTGCCCCCAACTGATGCAACAAACCCGCCACAAAAGCATCTCCCGCCCCTGTAGTATCTACCGCAACCACCTTGAAAGCTGCCTGCTCACCCTGAGTACTATGCAACCAATATTTACAAACATTGCCTCCATCAGTAATCACAATTCCCTGCACTTGCGGGAGATGCTTACAGAGTTTCAGCGGCACTGTATCTCCATATAGCAGCTCGGCCTCTTCTTTAGCAAACTTAATAAAATCGGCCTTCACCAACAATCGACGAATGGGAGCCAAAGCCGCCGCTGGATCTGACCAGAAACTTGGTCGCCAATTAACATCTACCAAAATCTTGATACCCTGAGCCTTGGCTAACTCCACTGCCCGCCAAGTACTAGCCGCACTGGCTGGATAGGCCAAAGCCAAAGTGCCCAACTGTAAAAAATCAGCCCCCGCAAATAATGCGGCTGGCACCTCTGATAGCATTGCATCAGCAAATTGATTGGCTGGCACACCACCAAAACCACCAAACGATCGATCGCCATCTAAATCTCTGATTACCTGTACCTGACGAGTAGGAGCGGTAGGATGACGCTGTACACCGCTGACATCTACCCCGATCGATTGCAGCTTAGCCGTCAGATCCCTGCCGGGCTGGTCATCTCCCACACAGCCAATAAACCGGGATTGATCGCCCATTTTCACCAAGCCACAGGCCACATTAGCCGGTGCCCCACCTGCCAGAGGAGTCCAAAAAGTGACTCGATCGGCGCTAACCCCCATTTGGTCAGCCAGCAAATCAAAAAGCACCTCGCCCAAGCAAATTATCGTAGACATATCAACTTACCTTTATGAAATATTTAGAGACACACTAAAGATCACAGCCTTGGCGAGTGGAATTTTTCACCATTACCGTTTAGAGTGTAGGCATAAGTATATATACCAGTTGCTGACGGCAGCACACCTGTCTAAAAATAGCTGGGCTTCCCCACACTACCAAAATTTCTTATGAGTGATCCAAAAACGCAGTTGTCGGCTAACCTCTCCGATCGAGAGCTAGAAATCATTGCCGCGATCGCTGACGGTCTCACCAACGAAGATATTGCCACCCGCTTGGATATCAGCAAGCGCACAGTAGATAACCATGTAAGCAATATTCTTAAAAAAACCAGCACCGACAACCGAGTGGCTTTAGTCCGCTGGGCACTGCAATGGGGCAAGGTTTGCATTGATGAGTTCAACTGCTGTGTGCTGCCCAACCCGGCAAAGCCATAGAGCTATCGCCAGCTTGCCAGAATTCACGGTAAAGTCTTGCAAAATTTCCCCGCAATAAGCTATGATGCAAAGCTGACTCTGTTTTAAGGCTCTCCATCTGTGAAGATAGTCAGCCTGTACGATAGATATCAGCAACTGTATTCGGGAGCAGTTCTATTTCGAGCTGGCATTAGCCAATTGAATATTTCCTAGCCACAGACAGCAGGAGTCTTACGACTTAAAACCCTGCCGAGGTTAATGCCAGCTTTTGCGCTGACTTTATTTGTAACCCCGGCATCACTGCCGGGGTTAGTGTTTGTGGATACCCGAATACAAAACAACCAGACCACCAACGAGGTTTACTAATGGGTAGATCCCTAGCAACTAAACAAGCGATCGTAGCTGAACTCAAGGAAAACTTGAGCACCAGCCAAATGGTGGCGGTTATCGATTACCAAGGTCTGACTGTGGCCGAAATCACCGACCTACGGCGGCGTTTGCGCCCCAAAGGCGCGATTTGCCAAGTCACCAAAAATACCTTCATGAGTAAGGCGATCGCGGATAACGCAGATTGGCTACCAGTTTCGGAGTTTCTCTCTGGACCTTCAGCCTTTTTGATTATTCAAAGCGATGTAGGCGGCGCTATCAAAGCCTACAGCGAATTCCAGAAATCTTCTAAAAAGACCACCCTGCGGGGCGGTGTGATGGAAGGCAAGGTGTTGTCAGAAGCTGACGTGAAAGCGATCGGCGACTTGCCATCTAAGGAACAACTCATGGGTCAAATCGCTGGCTCGCTCAATATGGTTACGGCCAAAATTGCGATCGGCGTGCAAGAAGTTACAACTTCTATTGCCCGTGGTATTCAGGCAAACGTGGACAAAGGTTAACAGCGCTTGAAGCTCTGTTATTACGAAGCGCCTGCGCCGTAAGATCCCCGCTATTTTTTTCATTCACCATATCAAGGACGAACACACATGTCTGCTGCAACCGACACAATTTTAGAACAGTTAAAAGCGCTTTCCTTGTTGGAAGCTGCTGAATTAGTTAAGCAAATTGAAGAAGCATTTGGCGTTTCTGCTGCTGCTCCTGTAGCTGTAGCTGGCCCAGGTGCTGCTGCTCCTGCTGAAGCTGTTGAAGAAAAGACTGAATTCGACGTGATCCTCGAATCTGTTCCTGACGACAAGAAGATCTCGGTACTTAAGGTCGTGCGCGGCTTAACTGGCTTGGGTCTAAAAGAAGCGAAGGACTTAGTAGAAGCTGCTCCTAAGGCTGTCCGCGAAGGCGTGCCTAAGGATGCTGCTGAAGATGCTAAGAAGCAAATCGAAGAAGCTGGCGGTAAGGTTGCAATTAAGTAGCCTTAAACCCTAGGTTTAAATATTCCCGCTGTCTTCTTTTGATGATGGCGGGGTATTTTTTGGCCGAACTTATTGTCGATCGATAAATAGCAATCAAGCTGCCTTTTGGGATGTTTTAGCCGATCGCTATATTCTCTATGGCGAATGGATGTATGCCAAGCATGCGGTCTTTTGTGATTAATAATTTCCCAGGTATGTCGATCACAGATTTGGCTGATGGCGATCACAATATTTTTCACTTATCTTGAGGAGTCGATTCATATTTCAAACACAACATGCAAGCAAGTATTTGGAGAGCAATGGTTGCTCTATGTGACTGGAGAACATGGCTAAGAATTTTACAGAAAAACAATCAAGTGGATGTAGTATTTATTGCTAATCTTCGTGATAATGTCGATCGCCAGAGATATATCGGCGATCGGCAACCAAAGTCTGGACATGTGGCTGGAGCCAGGATTAATATCAAAGGTGTAATTGGCCGCACCAGAGTAATTGATGTCGATGCCAATGAATTATTGTCTCCGGCAGGCAGGCGTAAAGCAAAAAAACAATTTATCGCTGCTGTGCAATGGGCCTCTGATCGTGGAGCAAAAGTGGTGCTGCTGGCGGCCTCTACTAAAAGATTATTTGGTCGTGATGGTGTGGAGATCATGGAAATGTTTCCCCATATTGTGTTTACTATTGGTGATAACGGTACGGCATACTTATTAACTCAAGAAGTATTGAGTGCTTTGCGATTAGCTCAACTCAATCAACAAACTGCCAGAATTGCAGTTTTAGGACCTTATGGAATTTTAGGCCAAGCGGTTGTTCAGGAACTAGTTAAAAATGGATATCAAGTTTTGGGAGTTGGGTCTAATGCTGCAAAGCTGGCTGAAATGCAAGCTAAATATGGGATAAAAACATTTACTAATATTAACGATATAAATGAAATTGATATAGTTGTAGCTTGTACTCATAGCAAAGAAGCTTTATTGACCAGTCAGGCTGTCCAGAAAATTAAACGCTCTCATAAAAAATTGATCGTTATTGATGTGGCGGAGCCATCTAACTTTACGTTAGAAGAATACCAAGCCTGTCAGAATTTAGTAATCAGACAAGATGCTGGCAATGCCTACTCCGAGAACCTAAAGTTTGTGTTGGGTGGTGTGTCTTACCGAATGTTTAGGCTGACTGATGGGGTGATTTTTGGCTGCTTTGCTGAGGCTTTATCGATCGGTTACCATTTGAAGAGTGGTGGTGATATAGAGCGAGATTGGTTTACGGTAGATCAACATAATATGGAGTTCACTAAAACAATGTTTGAACAGATCGAATTTGTTGTACCTCAGCCTAGATGTTTTGAAAAAATGTTGACTTCCTTCGAGGTATAGCAATAAAAAATTATCTAATGATTTTACGATCTAGAATAATTGGATTTCTTTGCTGAGATTTAACTATTCTAGATTAGTTGTAAAATTGACTTTTCGCATTATGTTGTGGGAGATTCACTATCAGAAGCACTGGGTAATAGGAGAGAAACTTTGTAGGTGGTGGTGCCGTCGTTGGGGATTTTTTGGATGAGGTCGCGTCTTTCTAGTTCTTCGAGGATGGGCAGGAGTTCGGCAAAGCTGCGGGTTTGGAGGCGCTGGAGTTCTTCAAAGGAGAGGCTGGCATCAGAGATTAGTCCTTGGCTGCTGATGGTGTCGAGTAAGATGACTTCGCGGGGGCTGAGGTTGGCTTGATCGCAAGCGGAGCTATCCGTTAGTAAAATCGCTCATAATCATCATGATTACCGATCCAGAACCAAGTTACCGTATCCCCTTCCATAACACCCAACGCACGGTGACTGCGAGTTATTCGCACCGACCAAATACCTTCACTGCTATCAATACACTTGAAGTGTAACGATGGATGAAACGGATTATCAGCCCAGAGCCGATAAGCTTTTCTGGCTCTCTGCCGCACAGAATCACTTTGCTCTCGATACCCATCCCAAAACGACGGTAAAGTAGCAGATTTCATAATTGATCGTAATCCATTGGTGTTGATTTTCCTTCAGCAATTTCCCGTTTCGCCAGACGAGCCGCAGCTATCAAATTAGCCGGAGTATTTTTAAAAGATTTCTCCCACTTGGCCTCTTCTTCCAAGTCAGCAATGTATGTACGAACCTGCTCCACAACCTGTTCCTGTAAATCATCAGGCAAAGATTCAACCATTTTGACAATAGTGGTGATGGAATTAGAAGGCATAATAGATTCTCTGCAAACGTATTGACCATATTTGCTCATTCTAGCCTATTTTTCCAGCCCATTACTTAGATCCAATTGTCTGGTTGATTGATTTCTAACCTATCTCACTACCATTCATGAAATTTCCATTCCCACTATTTGGGGATCGAGCTGAGAGTGCTGTTCAAGAATGCCCTGAATATATTGCCGATACTGTGTTATTTTATCCATTGTGCTACCTCTAGATCGAACTTCAAGACAGACAGAGCTTGCACTAAAATACGCATTAGTAGATCTAAATTTGCCCAATCAGACCAAATATCACTACTAGTCAATTTCCGCTCTACTCGAGTGACTGATTCCACACCATCATTTTTAACAGTGAATTCTTTGGGGTTAATATCGAGGTTGACAATCAACAAAACTCAAAGCCTCACCATCCAGAAAACCAGCGATTCTCTTCCAGAGACACTGCGTGAACGCCATTTCCAGCACAGCCTCGATCGGGTAATCAATCTCCTTCGATCGTCTTTCAAATGCCTCCCGCACATGAACCGGAAATGCAGCCAACATCATCCGCGCCGCCACTGGGTGCAAATGTTCAATGGTTTCAGACGATTCGACACTAGCAGAATTTATACATCATTGGTATGCAAATATTAAAGGGAGGCTGACTCTTAGAATCTCAATAAAACAATACCATAATTGATAGTATCGGAGCCGCCAATAACCTAGCTTTAGTTGTTCGATCAAACTCTGTCCTCAAAACAAACATTACCCAACTGCAAACTCTGTAAACTTTCTGGCATAAGGCGCATGATAAGCCACCACGATCGACTGCGATGGAACCCCTAAATCTATCAACTCCTGCGCGATCGAATATTCAGTACCATCATATTGAATCCAGATCTTCTCATCCTTAATATCCACATGAATTAAACAGCCATACAGCCGCTGACTACTCTCCCAACCCACGCTGACCACTTGATAATGGTCATGAACTGTATCAAACACTGTATAGGTTTCCATTCCCACTATTTGGGGATCGAGCTGAGAATGTTGTCCAAGAATATTCTGAATATATTGTCGATACTGTGTTAATTTATCCATTGTACTATCTCCTGATTTTCAACATGAAAAATGATGAGTTTGAGTTGATATTCAGCAACACTTAACTGTGCAAATTCTTCAAGAAAAAAATCTTGATAAATTTCTTGTGGGATAGCCAAAAAAAGTTTTCGATCTGGTTGCCTGATTTTTAAGGCAAGTCGATAGTTCAGAAACTGCCCCAGTGCTGCATGGAATTCCGAGAGATTAGAAGGAGCCAGAAATGTTTTCACTTCAACTGCAATATATTGATTATCTCGTTCAGCCCCAATCAGTTTTTCAGCTCCTAAATCGATTCTGAGTTGCCGTTTGGGAGTAAATGTCAAAATAAGTGGGTCAGCAGTAATTTGCCAGCCATCTTTCTCCAATGCTGTCCTAACGATTTCATGATAAAGATCTTTTGCAGACAAGCCAGTTTACCTCCATAATCAAACTTAATACTCCATAATACTTCAAGACAGAGCTTGTACCAAAATACGCATAAGCGGATCTAAATCATCCGGGACTCGATAGCTGTCCAGACCAGATCTAAAACTACTTGAGAAATCAGTACTTCCCGGCGAGACATTTCATTGGCCAAATCTACATAGGGCAAGAATCGCTCAATTCTAGCTTGCAGGACGAAGCACCGACAACATCATTCGGTGATTCGACAATATCAGAACTCATACATCATCTCTCATCGGTGGCTTTTACGGATTTTCTTGGTGATTATTACAGCAATTCCAAACTAAGGTCATGGTACTGAGCCAAAGCAAACTAGGAACCTTGGATCGTTCAATAGCGTCGGTTGGCTCTAATATATTCACTACTCGTCCAAAACAAATTTTTATATGCACCGATCGATCTTCAGCAGTCGTAAACCTTGGACAATGCTCATTGGGCTATTTGTTGCCACTTACTGCGCAGTGGGTTTATGGTCTTCGGCAACTGTTGCTCAAGCACCACCGGCAGAAACTAATGCCCCCATTAATGTGTGCGCCACCGGATTGGTACAGCCATCTATCACCAACAAATCTAGCTTTCCTGTATACCAAGTAATCAAAGATGCCGGTGTAGCCAGACTTGGCCCTGACGACGACTGCGCACGGATTACTCCTTTGCCCAAAGGCACTAAAGCACGGGTAATAGCCACCGCCGAAGGCCCTAACCGTGCACGTCAACCAGTGCCTTGGTCGCAGCTAGATTATGGAGCCTGGATCGAATCTTCAGAACTCACTTTGGTCAATACTCCAGCCTTAGTCAATTCCCAGATCACCAGCATCAGCACCAGAGCTTTAGCCGAAGCCACCGAAATCGTTTTTCCCCTCAGCAGCGCAGTGCCCATCCAAGTAGCCCAGGCCGATCGATTATTTAGCCTCACCCTTCATAACACCAGCGGCACCATCCAGACTCTCATCGAAAACAACAAAGTCCAGAAATGGGCTAGTACCGTCAAATTCACCAACCCGGTAGTCGATCGAGCCACTTGGCAAAAAGTTGGCACTGACGCTATCCGTTTCAACTTCCAACTCAAACCCAAACAACAATGGGGCTACCGCTTGCGCTACGAAGGAAACAGCTTAGTACTAGCCCTCCGTCAGCCGCCCAAAATCACCTCTAACATCTCCCAGCCCCTACGAGGCATCAAAATTGTAGTAGATCCTGGACATGGCAAAGAAGATTCTGGGGCATTGGGCACGGCGAAAGGTCTTACCTATATGGAAAAAACCTTAAATCTACAACTATCTATTCAGCTACAACAAGAACTACAAAAACGCGGTGCGATCGTCACCATGACCCGCAGTACCGACCTGAACCCATCCTTGGACGATCGCCAGGTAATAATCAACCAAGTAGCACCGGCTCTCTCAATTTCAATTCACCATAACGCCTCCGATCGAGTCACAGCTAACGGTACATCGATCTACTGGTACCAGCCCCAATCCCAGAGCCTGGCAGCGAGTGTGCTGAACTACTTTGCCCGCGAAGGCAAACGGCCAATTTTGAACAACAACGGCGTAATTCAAAAAAGCTTTGCGGTGGCTCGCCCCACCGGCGCACCAGCAGTATTACTAGAAGTGGGTTTTATGACCTCCCCCGAAGAGGTCTTTGAGCTGGCTCAGCCAGCAACTCAACAGCGACTAGCTAAGGTTTTGGCCAGTGGCATTCAGCAGTGGGTGATCGATCGGGCTATTAGCTAGAAATCAACGGTTGCTATTGCCTGACGGCGGCGCTAGGACTTCCGTAGGACTTACGACTCCGCTTATTCACCAGTAACTCCAGATAGAGATTAAGGGCTACCAAACTGGTAGCCTTTGCCATAGACCGTATAAATTAGTTCTGGCATTCCGTCGATCGATAGTTTCCGCCGTAGTAGCCGCATCAATGCAGCCAAGACATTACTGCTGGGTGTTTCACCGCTATCGCCCCAAAGATGATCATGAATTTGTTGATGAGTGACCAGGCGACCGACGTTGGTCATTAAGTAGGCCAAGAGTTGCGCTTCTTTTTCGGACAGCTCAATCGTCTTGCCCGATCGATAGACCAATTGACTATCAGGATCTAAGGAGATATCGGCGGCAGTAAGCTTGTTATGAACCATTTCACTGCCTTGCCCACGTCGTAGCAAAGCCCGAATTCTGGCCAATAATTCTCGTAGTTCAAAAGGTTTCACTAAGTAATCATCAGCCCCTGCATCGAGACCCTGCACCCGGTCATCTAGGGTATCTTGAGCGGTCAAAAACAGTACTGGCTTGGTATTACCGGTCGATCGCAAGCTGCGGCAGATTTCGATGCCATTTTTACCTGGCAGCACCCAATCTAAAATATACAGATCATAAACATGCTCGATCGCCAGCGATGTACCCCGATGACCATCGGCAGCCACATCAATTTGGTAGCCTTCTTGCTGTAGCAGATGGCTAAGAGGATTAGTCAGTTCTTGCTCATCGTCTACCAGCAAAATGCGCATAATAGGCATAAAAGTCTCGGGTATTGCGAATTTGATGCTAGTTCAAAATACTGATGATTTGGGCAGTTAATAATTAAGGTGGAATCTATGGGTATGATACTGGAAAGAAATCTATGACTGCAACCGCTAGAATAGAAACGCAAAGTGTTTTTGCCAATGATTTGGATACCCCAACCACTCCTTGGTATTTTACCACCGGAACAATCTGTGCGGCTCA
>JAYSRP010000164.1:0-5881 GCA_043721015.1 Synechococcales cyanobacterium
TACATGCTGCCATTGCTTTTCAAACACCCGATAAGTAGGCTTATCTTCACCCGAACAGAGCACAGGCTGATCGACATGCGCCCTCGGTAAAAAATAATCCCAATCATCAATCCCACAAGCTGCAAAATACTCCTGAAACGTCGGATGAAAAAAAGCATAAACCTCTTGGCCAGCCTCATCCACCCCCACACAATTCAACCACCCCAAAGCCTTCAACAACTTGCGCTGACCAATATCAGGCAACTGCTCCTGCAATTCCCTCTGGGTAAATCGAAACCGTAACGATGGCTTATTGATACCATACTTCGCCAAAGTCCCCATCGCCCGATCGAGTACCAACTGCATCTCCTCCGCATCATCAACCTTTCTCCAGGCATAAACATAAGGCACAAACCTTTCATACAACCCAGCCTGAGTCTCCGGCAAACCCTGCTCTCGCTGCCAAATATTACACAGCAAAGTCAGCCGCAGCGGATTCTGAGCCAAATCCTTAATTCGCTCCTTCCCCACCTCATCCAAAGCCGTTCTCAACCTTTTACCTTCTTCTACATCATCAAACCACGTCCCAATAAACGCCGCCACATCATCTTGCCCTGCGGAATTAACATACTTAAAATCCAAAGTACGAAAAATCTGAAAATTTTGCTTGAGTTCATTCCGCCCGCCCCCATCCCACAAATTCAACCGACAGGTAACTACAACTTTCAGTGGCTTCGCCCAAAGCATTCGCAAATACCCTTCGATTTTTTGTAACCCGTCACCACCAAGCTCATCGGCACCATCTAACAATAAACACACCTTTCCAGCTTGCCGTAAAGATGTAAATGACGACAACGCTGCCTTTGCATCCTCAGAAACCTGTGCCAACCACGATTCTTCAACATACTTTTGTAAAGATTGATTTCCTAACGCAGCCAAAGGAATCCAAGCAACGATCGCTGGTGCTTCTGGGTTGGCATTATCTAATAACGATTGCCATACCCTAGTTAACAAAGTAGTTTTTCCTGCCCCCGGTTCTCCCAAAATAACGATGTGTTCTCCGGGCTGGCGATCGATCACCGCCTTCAAAAATTCGTCATGCTCAATGGGTGTGGTTTCTATTTGATACAACTCAGAGCCGCGATCGGCTGAAGGATCTAAACCTCGATCAAGTGATGGGCGCTCCTTTGTTTTCCGCTCTACCATACCTAACGGCACATATACACCATCAAAATTCCGGGATCTTACATTTTGTAGTGGATTACTGCTGAGGCGTTGTTTGTGCTCTGCCAAAAGACCTTGGGAGATTGAGAGCCAATCTATATTTGACTGTGACTGACCAATTTGAGCACGAATAGTTTCAATCAAATCTGTCGGGTAATTAAATGTGAAAATCCAATTGTCCCTGGGTCGTTTCTTCAATCGATCAATCATGCCAAAAACTCTGACATCTTCAATAATATTTTTGACAGGTCGATAAGCCTCACCGGACTTAACCCATACTTGCTGAGTTGTCATCGAATCCCAAATTGACTGTCTAACAAATACCAGAGTTTTTTTGCCTTGAGTAATTGCTATTTCTATCTCAGCTTCCGTGATTGACTGGTTCGAGCCTTTTTGAGGGTACTCACCTCCAAAACGTCCATCGATCACAGCTACTAAGTAATCGCACTCAGCCGCAGCTTTCAGACATTGCTCATAGCTGTGCTTGCCTGGTTCGATCCGTAGTGTCCCTTTTTCCGAGGCAATTATCTGATGCCCATCTGCTGTCAACCAATTCACCAAAGCATCTCGCAGATCCCTGAGATCAAGAATTGTAGAACTTAGAAAAATCTTCATCGAACTAAACCTTATGCGGACAAACTTTGAACATCAACCATTAAGACTGCTGCCTGATCAACCAAATAAGGATTTCTCACCAACTACCTTAACATGCAGTAATCAGATCAAAACTTACTGAGAAATCAGAGATTGATCTAATTCTAGAATTTCAGCAATCTCAGAAATGCTCATTCCCCTTTGTCGCAGCTTAGGAACAATCTTCAACTTACTGGTCTCCTCCGCTTTTCTGTGAATTTCATCTTCCTGTAACTTTGCTGCCGCAATAGTTTCCTGCCTTGCCTGGAAAAACTCCGGGCAAAACTCTTCCAAATTTGCTAGAAACTCCTCATGAGTCACAGTAGCAAAATGATGTTTCAAAAGTTCTTCTGCTTTTTTGATATCGAGCATTGTAAAAATCTCCTTAAACTTCAACGAGATACAGAGTTTGAATTAGAGTTGGATTTCTGATCACCACTTGCACATGAGCCAAATCAAAAATTGCTGAATCAGGGAACAGTCGCTCTCCCTCCACAAAAGATGCTCTAATGCTTTCAACTGTTTGCCCCAACTTTGCCAAAAACTTGACACTGTAGTTCAAAAAAGCACAGTCCAAGCGATGAGCCTTAGAACTCTCAGGATTTTGGGTAGGCAAGAGCTGATCGTCTGACAGATATTCATCCACAAAGCTATTATAAACCTCTTTCAGAAATGGTTGCCAACCCACATCAAATAAATCAATGCAGTTGTCTAGCCGCAAACAAGCACAGATTACTGCTGGTTCTTCCGGGTATTGTTGAATTGCCCATTGCTTGGCACGTAAAGGAGCATCTTGAAAAAAATAGATCCCCGTTCCCAGCCAGTCATAATTGTTATCACTCATGCGGAAACCATCAGCCAGAATGCTTTCAGCTTTCGTCTGACTAGTACCATGATAGCCATATATTTCTAAAGGATTGTTCATCGAGCTTTCTACATTCACAGATTCACTCACTAAGCGACAACCGGCCCAAAGCTGTGACGACTGCCGATCTTACCCAGCGCCTCGATCGCACATTCTCGCATCCGAATCTCTAAAGCCGGAATTACAGCCTTGCTACCAACAGAGCCTAGAGCCATAGCCACATGCTGCCGCACGATCAGCAAGGGATCGACCACCGCAGTCAACAATTGGTTTTCAATCTGATGTTCCGCAGCAGCTAAATGGCTAATTTGCCCCAAATTATCAGCAGCCTTCGCCCGAATCTCCACATGTGGCGATCGTAAACTGGCATAAAGCGTCTCTAAGATAATTACTTGTTGAGGATTGTGAATCATCTTGGGGTTAGTGGGCGACCACCCTACCTTAATTTTCTCTCATTATAATTCATAACCATTGGTGCTTCGCAAAGACAAATTCAACATAAAATAAGCTGGAGTAGAAAGGCGATTCATAGTATCGCCAAAATTGCAGAGGAACGATCATGGCTCAGACAGGATACACTTTACCAGTTTTTGCAGTGGCGGCGGCAAAAGCAGCATTGCTCTGTGCCCAAGGTCAATCTGTAGGAGATACAGTTAATTTAGAGCTACTGCCAGAAGAAGCTGAAATCTTAATCGAACAATGTGCCCCACTCTCCCCCACAAGTGCTTTGGCAATTACTCGCAGCGATCCCGGCGACAACCTAGACCTGACACGCAACACCCCCATCTGGGCAAAAGTAGAACTACTGTCTCGTAGTGACAGCGGTGAACCTATTATCTTAGAAGCCGGAGAAGGCTTAGGGAAAAGTATCGAAGGAAATCCAGCAATTTATAGTTATGCTAAGAGATTATTTGAGGCCAATTTATCACCCTTGATTGCTATCAATCATACCGCCCGCATCACAATCATTTTGCCAGAGGGCAAACAGCTAGCCAGCCGCACATCTAACGCCGTCTTCGGGATTATTGATGGACTGTCTTTACTGGGCACCAGCGGCATCTCTAAGCCCTTATCTACCGAAGAGCATTTAGATAGCCTGCGCCAGATTTTGATCGATCGAGCAACCCAAACCAAAAACCTCATATTCTGCATCGGCAGCAACGGAATGCAAGTGGCCGACAAAGCAGGTATAGACCCCCAACGAATCATTCAAACCGGTAACTGGATTGGAGCCATGTTATTAGAAGCCGCTCGTCAAGAAGTAGCATCGGTGCTGCTGCTGGGCTATCAGGGCAAACTGATCAAGCTAGCAGGCGGCATTTTTAATACCTCTAGTCACCTGGCAGACGCTAAACTAGAAATTCTCACCGCCGCCTTTATTCGCATTGGTGGCGATGTTACTGGAGCGCAGCAAATCTTGGCAGCCAAAACTGCCGACGCTGCTCATCGCGTGATCCAAGAACAAGGCCAAGAGATTCCGGTCTTTACTGATTTAGCAGAGCGCATCAACAGCAAAGCGATCGCTTATGTGAGCAAGTACGCCGATCGAGCCATGCTCATTGATACTGTATTGTTCGATCGACAGGGAAAAATTATTGTGGGCGAGGAAAAACTAACATGTCGATCGTAATAGCCGGAGAACGCAGCGGCAGCGGCAAAACCACCGTCACCCTCGCTTTATTAGCCGCGCTGACTGCCAGGGGCGATCGAGTTCAATCTTTCAAAGTTGGCCCAGATTATATTGACCCGATGTTTCACGCCTATGTTACCGGGCGACCTTGCTATAACCTTGACCCGGTTTTGACTAGCTTAGAATATTTGCGTCCCTGCGTAGCCAGACATACCCAGAATGTCGATGTGGTTGTGGTAGAAGGAGTAATGGGGTTATTTGATGGTGCCGTGGATCCGCCAGGGGCGGGGAGTACAGCAGAAGTGGCGCGGCAATTGAAACTACCGATTTTGTTAGTAGTGAATTGTCAGAGCATGTCTCATTCGATCGCCGCTTTAGTCAAAGGTTTCACGAGCTTAGATCCCAATTTGCCGATCACTGGAGTAGTCTTGAACAAAGTAGGCAGCGATCGACATTTAGAGATTCTGACTATGGCCTTAAAACCCACCCACATCCCGATTTTGGGCGTATTTCGCCGCGAAGATGCCATTAGTTTGCCCGATCGACATTTGGGTTTGGTGCCTACTGCTGAATTACCAGAATTAAAAGAAATAGTGGATCGGCTAGCAATTTTAGGGGAAAAGTGTTTTGATTGGCAGATGCTTCAGCCCTTGTTAGCGGCAGGTCAAGAGCGAGTGCTGGAGGCTCAGGTGTTGCCGAAGGTTACTTCGATCGCCGTGGCCAAAGATGCAGCTTTTAGCTTTTACTACGCCGAGAACTTAGAATTATTAGAATCTTTGGGTGCAGAGTTAGTTTACTGGAGTCCGTTAAAAGACCCGGTGGTGCCCGATACTCAAGGGCTATATTTTGGTGGTGGTTTCCCGGAAATGTTTGCGGCGGAATTAGCTGCTAATGTTGCTGTGCGGGAGTCGCTGTTGGCAAAGATTCAAGCAGGTATGCCCACTTATGGTGAATGTGGTGGTTTGATGTATCTCACTAAATCTGTCACTGATTTTGCAGGCTGTAGTTATCCGATGGTGGGTGCCTTGCCAACTACGTCAATTATGGGTCAGAGGCTAACTTTGGGCTATCGATTGGCTGTGGCGCAGGCGGATACGCCGTTGGTCAAAACAGGAGATATTTTGAAAGGTCATGAGTTTCATCGATCGACTTTAACCACAGATTCAGCAAACCCGTTGTTCCAAATGCAACGCAGTACGTCGCTGCCTATCAAACCAGAGCTAAGCGAAGGCTGGCATTTACCCCATGTCCATGCTTCTTATCTACACCTACATTGGGGCTGTACTCCACAAGTGCCCCACAGATTTATCCAAAACTGCATTGCCAAAAAATATTGAAAGTCAACACCTAGCATAACAGAGCAATTAATATAGATATTTTGGTTTCCAGTAAACATAGCGAATCAATCAGAAGTGCGTCTTCTTAAAGAAGTCGCACTTCTGCCACAAACAACAAACCCCAAGGTTTTAACCTCGGAGATCTGGAAAAATGGGTCGTCTGGGATTCGAACCCAGAACTAATCAGTTAAAAGCCGAGTACTCTACCGTTGA
>JAYSRP010000165.1:0-2933 GCA_043721015.1 Synechococcales cyanobacterium
CGAGCTGCTGTATCTAATTAGTACATATCTCAGGATTACCTATTTAATTGAAGGGTGTAGCACGAGGCTACACCCTTTTCTGCGTCTGGATATGTAGCCGATCGTAGGCTACGGCCACAGTACTACCGCCCCGCAAAGAGCTGCTACGGCTATGGTGGGGAGCCTGAAGCAACCCGACAATTTCTTCGATCGCCGCAAAGCTAGGATCATAGTTTTGTAAAAACAGCTTGATCACTCGGCGTTGTAGAGCCAAAGGCAGAGCGCTGATGGCATGACGATCGATTGTACCGGGAGCAACTAAAGCCGATCGATAGACCGCCCAGGCCAGCTCCTGGAGATAATCTGATTCGGCAGCTAAAATTTGGCTAGTTTGGGCGAAGTGTTGAGTGACGCGGGGGTGGAATTGTGTGGACAGTTCAGTAATATTTTGACGAACGCGATTACGGGCATAGCGAGACTGGTCATTATAGGCATCTAGCCATACTGGCAACTGCTGCTGTTGGCAAAATTGGCCGGTGGACTGGCGATCGATGTTGAGAATCGGTCGGATTAGTTGAATACCAGGAGCCAGAGAACGACGGGGGCGCAAACTGCTCAAACCCTCGCTGCCTGCTCCCCGAATCAGGTTGTATAACAAAGTTTCGGCCAAGTCACTTTGGGTATGCCCCGTCACCACATATTGATAGCCTCTAGTTTGCGCCATGCTAAGCAGGGCTTGGTAGCGCCAGTGACGCGCTGCTGCTTCAGTTTCAGGTAAATTTTGAGCATTCCAGCAATAAAAAGGCAACTGCCAGGTCTGAGCGACACTGCGCACTCGATCGGCAATGCCCTGATCTGCTGGCCAGCCATGGTCGCAGTGACCCACTGCCAATTGCCACTGCCAGCGAGGTCGTAACTCCAGCAAAAGTTGCCCCAGACAAAGAGAGTCTTGGCCACCCGAAACGGCCATTAACACTTTTGATCTCTGAGGCAATAGCTGCTGGCGCTCCAAATGGGCTTGCAGTTGAACCGATAGCGACGGTTTCGCTCCCAAAACTAATTCCTAAGCGCGGGTAACTCCTGGCCAGTTGGGCTGTTCAATTTCGCTCCAAACTTCTTCTACCAAAGAAGGGCGGTTGGCCTGCACATTGGCCACCAGTTCTTCGAGGTTTAAATCGGGCATGGCGGCGGAAAGGTCAAAATCCACATAGCCACCAGGAGCATCGCTCAGGTTTAAGTTAATCTCACCGCTGATATCGGACATGGTGCCCAGCTCAAAGGTGTCATCTACTGCGGTAGAGTCCGCCGGGGGCGGTGCGAATGGCGAATTGATTGCGGCGTTGTTCGTCTCTGATGCCATCGACGATGCTGCTGTGCCCATACCTACAGCAACTGCGGCTGGAGCCACCGCTGCCATATTGGTATTAGCCATGTTAGTGGCAAAAGTCGCAGGGAGACTAGCTGATCCGACAGCATTGGGTTGATGAGTGACTTGGGGACTTGCAACTGCTTGGCCAGCATCATCTGGACAAAACTCGATCGACAGATGCAGGCGAATTTTGCCTTTTTCCCAGCCCTGTGAACCAAAGCGCAGCACTTCACCGTCTACGCCGTGCTCGTCAGACCACTCTGCCAAGCTGTCGGCTACTTTACTGCGGATTTGGGTGGCTAGCTCACTCACCCGACAGGTGTTTTTAACCGAAACTACTTCCCCATCGGCTAAGGGCTGAAATTGTTTACTCACGAATATCTCCCAATTATTTGGTGTTACTTATCTTACAGGCTGATTACACTACCGGTGTCGAACGCGCCACCATTCTAATGCATTGTCTTGATCGATCGACACCATTTGTCTAATTAGTATTTTTAATTAAAGAACCAGCCGTAACTGTGTAATCCTTTACCCAAAATGTTTACGCCTAAGTAGCAGATCCAAATCACCACAAAGCCAGTGGCTGCTAAGATTGCAGGCTTCCTCCCTTGCCAACCTTTGGTGATGCGAGAATGTAGATAGGCGGCAAAAAATAGCCAGGTAATCAGCGCCCAAGTTTCTTTCGGATCCCAGCTCCAGTAAGAACCCCAAGCTTCATTCGCCCAAACTCCACCAGCAATAATCCCGATCGTGAGTAACGGAAAACCCAAGCCAATAATTCGATAGCTGACGTTATCAAGAGTTTGAGCAAGACTAAGCCGCTGGGGCGAAAGGGTGACTGTTGGCCTGGTCATGGTTGCCACATTACCAGTTGGCATAGTCGCAGTGAAAGAGCCGTCTTCTAGATCTGGATTAGAGTTTAGCCGATAGCCACCGATGCCTAAGGAGTTACCTTGCAGCTCTACCTGTTGCCCAGCGGTAACAATCAAAAAGGTAATGGCCATGACAGCACCAACCATCAGGGTGGAGTAAGAGATCATCATTACGCTTACATGCATCATCAACCAGTTAGATTTCAGAGCAGGCACCAACGGAGCAGAATTTTGCATTTCGTCAGGCAAGGTCAAAGCGGCAAAAGCACAGATGCCCATGGCGACTGGGGCGGTAGCTGCTCCGACCAGGCGACTCTGGCTCATTTTTTCGGCGACCAGATGAATAGCCGTGATACCCCAAGCCAAGAAAAATAAAGATTCATAAAGATTACTGAGAGGGAAATATCCAGCGGCAATCCAGCGGGCAGCCAATAGAGCGGCGATGCACAGGTTGGCAACAAACATGCCCACTGTCCCCACAGTTTTGAGGGGCAACTGGGGGAAAGCTACTCCCACCCAATACACCAGCATGGTGAGCAGCAATACGCCAAAAGAAATATTATCTAGGTAGCTCTGTAACTCGACTAAGTTCATGGCTAAATTTTTTTATAAATGTAAATTACATCCTAGCTTTATTTCTTGGAGCTAGGAATGAAAAAACAGCAGTTCCTAATCTTCCGCAAAAATATAGCGGCGTAGCTCACTAGGAT
>JAYSRP010000166.1:0-2928 GCA_043721015.1 Synechococcales cyanobacterium
GGCTTGAAAGTTCTAGAAGACCAACAAGAAATTTATCTGACCAAAGGGCCCGATCGCTGTAGCCCCTTCATGATTCCGATGATGATCTCCAATATGGCCGCCGGTTTGGTGGCGATCCAATTGGGAGCCAAAGGACCAAACATGTGTACGGTAACGGCTTGCGCTGCTGGTAGCAATGCGATCGGCGAGGCTTTCCGCATTATTCAGGGTGGCTATGCCAAGGCCATGGTTTGTGGTGGCACCGAATCAGCAATTACGCCTTTGGGGATTGCTGGTTTTGCGGCCTGTAAAGCTGTTTCGACTTTTAATGAAGACCCCAGTCGTGCCTGTCGGCCTTTTGATGTGAAGCGGGATGGCTTTGTGATGGGTGAAGGTTCGGGGATTTTGATTTTAGAAGAGCTAGAACATGCCCTCGATCGAGGAGCCAAAATTTATGCTGAAGTTGTGGGCTACGGCATGACCTGTGATGCCTACCACATGACTGGCCAGATTCCTGGTGGCGTAGAGGCCGCTAGAGCCATGGCTTTAGCGCTCGAAGATGGCAATGTTTCACCAGATACTGTGGACTATATCAACGCACACGGAACTAGTACCCCTATTAATGACCCTACTGAGACAGCGGCGATCAAGAAGACCTTGGGCGATCGAGCTTACAAAGTAGCCGTCAGTTCCACTAAGTCGATGACTGGTCACTTGCTGGGCGGGGCTGGTGGTATTGAGGGCGTGGCGACGGCTTTGGCGATTAAACATAGCATTGCCCCACCTACCATTAACCTAGAAACCCCTGATCCAGAGTGCGATTTAGATTATGTGGCGAATGTTGCTCGATCGATGCCAATCAACGTGGCGATGTCGAATTCCTTTGGTTTTGGTGGTCACAACGTAACCTTAGTATTCAAAAAATACCAGGATGCCTAATCAGAAGTCACACTTCTCAAAAAAGTGTGACTTCTACTCCTCTAAGAACCCAATAAAAAATCAATATTACTTCGGCATGTCTCAGAACCAGTGCCTTGTGCCCAAGGGATCGAATCGATCAATGTCAAATTGAATAAACCTTGTATAATTGGTTTCATTGAATACCATGATGATATAGCGCCATATGTCAACCCTTGAGCAAATTGAAGCAGCTATTCTCACACTTCCATCAGATGAGTTTCAACGACTCAAAAAATGGTTATCTGATATTGATTATCAGTATTGGGATGAAAAGTTAGAGAAAGACATCGAATCTGGCAGGTTAGATTTTTTGCTAGAGGAAGCAATTTCTGAATTCAACGCGGGCCATTGTCGAGAAATCTGATGCATTTCACAACCCGGAAATTTTGGAAATGCTACAACGACCTACCAAAAAATGTTCAAGAGATAGCTGACCAGTGTTACAAACTGTTAAAAGCAGATCCATCTCATCCCTCATTGCACTTCAAGAAAATTAGTAGAAAGTGTTGGTCAGTTCGAGCTGGATTAGATTATCGAGCTTTAGGTGTGGAGGTAGAAAACGGGATTTCTTGGTTTTGGATCGGAACTCACGCAGAATATGACAAGTTAATTGGTAAGTTGTAGTCATTTGTGCAAAGATCGCCTAAACCCGCCTAAATTACACAGGCTTAGTTTTTCTCTATGCTCCGCCTTAACGAAATCAAACTTCCGTTAGACCACCCTGAAACAGCTCTGCGAGAAGCCATCCTCAAAAAGCTGCAAATTACTGCTGCCGACCTCACCCGCTACACCATCTTTAAGCGCAGCTATGATGCCCGCAAAAAAAGCCAAATTATTTTGGTCTACATCGTAGACATCGAAACCCCCAAACAAAAAGCCCTCCTCCAACGCTTCAAAAAAGACCCCCACATCGTCCTCGCTCCCAACATTTCCTACACCCCAGTAGCTCAAGCCTCTAGTAACCAGCAAAAACGTCCGATCGTCATTGGTACTGGCCCCTGTGGCATGTTTGCCGGACTGCTGCTCGCCCAAATGGGTTTTCGACCAATCTTATTAGAACGCGGCAAATCAGTCCGAGATCGCAGCGCCGACACCTTTGGTTTTTGGCTCAAAAAACGCCTGAACCCCGAATCCAACGCCCAATTTGGCGAAGGCGGCGCGGGCACTTTCTCGGATGGCAAACTCTACAGCCAAGTCAGCGACCCCAAACACTATGGGCGCAAAGTATTGAATGAACTTGTCGCCGCCGGTGCCGCCCCAGAAATTTTGTACATCAACAAACCCCACATCGGCACCTATCGCCTGGTTAAAATCGTCCAAAACATGCGATCAAAAATTGAAGCCCTGGGCGGTGAAATTCGTTTTCAAACCAAAGTCCAAGACATCGAAATCGAAGCAGGCCAAGTGCGCGGAGTCCGACTGGAAAATGGTGAGTTCATTGCCAGCAACCATGTAGTCCTGGCCGTCGGTCACAGCGCCCGCGACACCTTTCAGATGCTGTTCGATCGAGGGGTATATATAGAACCCAAGCCTTTTTCGATCGGCTTTCGGATCGAACACCCCCAATCGCTCATCGACAAATGCCGTTTCGGCGAACACGCTGGTCACGAGCGTCTGGGAGCCGCCGATTATAAACTAGTCCATCACTGTAATAACGGTCGATCGGTCTATAGCTTTTGCATGTGTCCCGGCGGCAAAGTCGTCGCCGCCGCCTCGGAGCCAGGGCGATTAGTAACCAATGGCATGAGCGAGTACGCCCGCAACGAATCCAACGCCAACAGCGCGATCGTAGTAGGTGTCACTCCTGCTGATTATCCCGATGGAGCCTTGGCTGGTATTGCTTTACAGCGCAGTTTAGAGGAACGAGCCTTTGCTTTGGGGGGCGGTACTTATGAAGCGCCTGGGCAGTTGGTTGGTGATTTTTTGGCCGATCGACCTTCTACTGTTTTGGGTGAAGTTACTCCTTCTTATAAGCCGGGGGTGAAGTTG
>JAYSRP010000167.1:0-2923 GCA_043721015.1 Synechococcales cyanobacterium
GTTCGGTCGTAATGCGCGGGGTGGCTTCGATCGAAACCCTAGAATATGCCGGTCGCCAAGACCGCGAAGCAATTATCATCACCGAGCTGCCCTACCAAACCAACAAGGCTGGGATGATTGAGCGGATCGCCGAAATGGTCAACGAGAAGCGATTAGAAGGCATTTCTGATATTCGGGATGAAAGCGATCGAGATGGAATGCGGATTGTGATTGAACTCAAACGAGATGCCTATCCTCGGGTAGTTTTAAACAACCTCTACAAGCAAACGCCTGTTCAGAGTAACTTTGGCTGCAATATGCTGGCGATCGTCGATGGCGAACCGCAGCTATTGACCATTAAGAAATTCCTGACGGTCTTTTTAGATTTCCGGATTACTTCGATCGAGCGGCGGACTCGTTACGAACTGCGCAAAGCCCAAGAGCGCGATCATCTGTTGCAGGGCTTGCTGATTGCCTTAGCTAACATGGAGGCAATGATTCAGCTAATTCGGGGTTCTGCCGATAGTGCCACTGCTAAACAAGACATGATCGATCGGTTCCAGTTGTCAGAAGTGCAGTCTGATGCGATTTTGCAAATGCAGCTCCGGCGCTTGACTGCTTTAGAAGCAGATAAGATTCAGCTTGAGCACGATGAGTTACAAGTTAAAATCATTGACTTAGAAGATATTTTGGCACGCCGCGAACGGGTGTTAGAAATTATCGAAACCGAAGTTGGTGAAATTAAAACAGCTTTCGCTACTCCCCGCCGCACGGTGATTGAGCATAGTGATGGTGACTTGGTAGATATTGATTTAATCGCTAACGAAAAAGCCCTGATTCTAGTTACCGAGCAGGGCTACATCAAGCGGATGCCGGTGGATACTTTCAATATTCAAAGCCGTGCCACGCGAGGCAAAAAAGGCACGGGCATGAAGGAAGAAGATGCGGTAGAGCATTTTATTACCTGCTGTGACCACGATAGTGTGTTGCTATTTAGCGATCGAGGAGTGGTCTATCACATCCGTGCCTACCAAATCCCCGCTTCTTCCCGCACAGCCAAAGGAATGCCGCTGGTACAAATGCTGCCAATTCCCCGTGAAGAGAAAATTACTTCAGTGGTGCCGGTAGATGCTTTTGCTGACAATGAGTATTTGGTAATGCTCACAGCCAAGGGCTTTGTGAAGAAGACTGCCCTAGCTGCATTTGCCAATATTCGTTCCAATGGCCTAATTGCAATTTCTTTAGAAGAAGGCGATCAGTTACGCTGGGTTCGTAGAGCCAAGGCCGAAGATAGTCTGATAGTTGGTACTCGCATGGGTATGTCGATTCACTTCCGCACTAACCATGAGCAGTTGCGTCCTTTGGGTCGGGCCACTCGGGGTGTTCGATCGATGTCACTAAAAAAAGGCGATGAGCTAATTGGGATGGATGTGTTGCCATCTCAGGTAGTAAACGCGATCGTCGCAGCGACTGAATCTGAATCCGAAGCTGATACTGGAGCCGAAGTAGAAGTAATGGATGCAGTAGAAGCTGAAGTAGTAGAAAGCGAGGAAGTGCTGGAAGATGTTGCTAGCCCAGGGCCTTGGGTGCTGGTAGTTACTACTGGCGGATTGGGCAAACGGGTACCAGTGGGGCAGTTCCGTTTGCAGAAGCGGGCAGGCATGGGTGTGATGGCTATTAAGTTCCGCAAGAAGGGCGATCGAATTGCGGCGCTGCGGGTAGTTAATCCTGGTGATGAGATGATGATTGTAACTAGCCGGGGAATTATTATTCGTCAGGCTGTAGATGCGATTTCGCCTCAGTCCCGCATGGCTACAGGGGTGCGAGTTCAAAAGCTGGATGCTGACGATGCAATCTTGGCTGTGGCTTTGGTGCCGCCAGGAGAAACTGAGGCGACTGAAGGTGATGCTGTTGAAGAAGGCGGTGAAGAGGAATCATAGATTTCTTTCTATCTAAATTTCCACCCTGTTGTCAACGAGTAACAGGGTGGAAATTATTTTAGTTGAATAGTTGATCGATTGTAAATTCTAAACCGGGAAACAGTTCATCAGTGAAAACCATGTTGTTGATGAAGGTTTGAATGGCGCGATTGATCGACAATATGGTGAGGCTTTGAAACTTGGGGTCAAGAATCCAAGCTTGTTGAACTCCGGCTGGTAAATAGCTTTCTGCTTTGATAATCAGTTGCCCGAGAGATTGACCGGGTGAGATGATTTCGATCACTAGCTCGGGAGCTACTGGGCAAGCCGCATTTTCGTTCCAAGTGCTGGGGAGTCGATCATAGGAAATATAAAGTAAGTCTGGGACTGGAGTGGTTTCTTCGTCTAGGTCAAAGGCCCATTCAATGCCAACTCGGCCTTGGTTTTGGCTCCAATTATCTAAGATTGCGAAGATTTTGCCGGTGGCGCGGGAGTGAAAGTATTTAGGAGACATTTTGGGGATGGCTTCTCCTTGGATCAGTTCGTAGGTGATGTCGATCGAGGCATCGGCAAGTTGCCAAAATTCGGCTTTGGTGAGTTTGGTTTTGACTGGAGACATTTTGTCACGGCTTGGTTAGCATGAGGTTTTTGAATATCTACTGCAAAGATTTAGGCGAAAATAGTTGATTCCCAGATGTTCTGATTCTAACAGTTCTATTATTATTTATAATTAGCCAAGAGTATCTAGATAATCCCGAACTCGGTTGCGACGTTTTGGTTGACGGAGTTTTTGCAGTGCTTTGGATTCAATTTGGCGCACTCGCTCCCGCGAAAGATCTAAGATACGACCAATATCGGCTAAAGAATAGGATTCATCGTGACCCAAGCCAAAGCGTAGACCAATTACTTCCCGCTCCCGTTCAGTCAGATCAGCCAAAAGCTGTAACAGTTCACCATGGAGCGACTCGCGCATCAATAGTTGCTCCGGAGAAATCTCTTCGGCTTCTAATAGATCACCTAGCTCA
>JAYSRP010000168.1:0-2922 GCA_043721015.1 Synechococcales cyanobacterium
AAATCATCTACAACTCCAGCAACGGCGACCTCTACTACAACGCCGACGGCGCAACAGCAGGCTTAGGCAAAGGCAGCCAATTCGCCGTAGTCCAAGGCATACCAGCTCTCACCGTCAACGACTTCCAAGTCCAGTGGTAACAAGCTAACTTAAAACCAAACCAAAAAGCCGAAGTAGATTCCTTCGGCTTTTTCCATACAACCCAAAAAACCATCAACACCCAATTCAATGATTTGATTTTCCGTACCCACCAACCAGCGTTGTCGCGCAGTTGCGGCAACCATCCCTACTCAAACCGATCAACCTTGTAGACATAGCTATCCCCCGAACCGCCCAACTACTCTTTAAAAAGTACATCGGTACGTGTGGCAAAACCGAGATCTTTTAGACCATCAAAGCTTCACCAAAAATACTTAAAAATGAAGCCTGGAGCAACTTTTTAAGTTTTTCTACTGCCTAAATATTGACGTTACTTTGGGAGTATAGCATCTTTTGTAACTTGAACCTATCAAAAAAATTCAGCTAAAAGCTTGTTCATATCAAAAAAATTTTAACAAACTATCAAGCTTGCGAGCAAACACCATTGCAGAGTAGCCAGACAAGGATTGAACACCCTTGCCTGCTCATCACTCTAATCGTGCATCATCGCCATTTGCTGCCGCACAGTCGCAATATCAGGAATAACATCTTTACCACTAGGAGAAGGTTGCCCGATCGCCTGCAAATCAGCATCCACCATCAAATGCACCAACTCCTGAAAAGTCACCGAAGGCTCCCACCCAAGCTGCTGACGCGCCTTAGTAGAATCACCAATCAACAGCTCCACCTCCGCTGGACGTAAATAGCGCGGATCGAACTCCACATAATCTTGCCAATTTAAGCCAGCATAATTAAACGCCACCTCCAAAAACTCCTTAATAGAATGAGTCTCATTGGTAGCCACCACAAAATCATCAGGCTTTTCTTGCTGCAACATCAGCCACATTGCCCGCACATAATCTTTGGCATAACCCCAATCGCGCTTAGAATCCAAATTGCCCAAAAACAACTTATCTTGCTTCTTAGCCACAATCCGCGCCAAAGCCCGCGTAATCTTGCGAGTCACAAAAGTTTCACCCCGCCGTGGACTCTCATGGTTAAACAAAATACCATTACTGGCAAACAAATCATAAGACTCCCGATAATTCACCGTCTGCCAATGGGCAAACAGCTTGCCACAAGCATAAGGACTGCGCGGATAAAAAGGAGTCGTCTCACTTTGCGGTACTTCTTGCACCAAACCATACATCTCCGAAGAACCGGCCTGATAAAAGCGCACTTCCTCACCAGTCCGCTGCTGATAGTCCCGTATACCTTCCAAAATACGCAGCGTGCCCATCGCCACCGTATCCACGGTGTATTCTGGTGCATCAAAACTCACCCGCACATGAGACTGGGCACCAAGATTGAAAAATTCATTGGGCTTCACCATCTCCAAAATTCGGCGAATTGTCACCCCGTCAGTCAAATCCCCATAGTGCAGAAACAGCTTAGCCCCTGGAGTATGAGGATCTTGATATATATGGTCAATCCGATCGGTGTTAAAAGTAGAAGTCCGACGAATAATGCCATGCACCTCATAGCCTTTTTCGAGCAGCATTTCAGCCAAATAAGAGCCGTCTTGGCCGGTGATTCCAGTTAATAAAGCGCGTTTAGACATCGTGTTTCTTAGGTACTCCAGTAATAGTGGCGTTGCATTTTACGCTATTTGGACAATACAGATATGCAATAAAAAAATCAAGCCTGCACAAGCAAGATCAAGTAGGATACTGAAACAATTTTACAAAAGCAGTCATGGCCAATTTAGAACTCAAAGGTAAAAAAATCTTAGTCACAGGCGGAGCCGGGTTTCTGGGACAAGAAGTAGTACAGCAGTTGCTGGCTCATGGAGCCGATGCTGAAAAGATTTCTATCCCTCGATCGAAAGAGTATGACCTCTGCGAAATGGCTAACTGCAAAGCCGTAGTCGCCAACCAAGATATCATCATTCACCTCGCTGCTCACGTTGGCGGCATCGGACTCAACCAGCAAAAACCCGCCGAGCTATTTTACGACAACTTAATGATGGGCACCCAGCTTATTCATGCCGCCTACCAAGCTAAAGTAGCCAAATTCGTCTGCGTCGGCACCATCTGCGCCTACCCCAAATTCACCCCAGTCCCCTTTAAAGAAGAAGACCTCTGGAACGGCTATCCCGAAGAAACTAATGCGCCTTATGGCGTAGCAAAAAAAGCCCTACTGGTACAACTGCAAGCCTACCGCCAACAGTATGGTTTCAACGGCATTTATGTTTTGCCGGTTAACCTCTACGGCCCTAAAGATAACTTTGACCCAGCCAGCTCTCACGTTATTCCAGCGCTGATTCGGAAAGTAGACGAAGCCCAGAAACGCGGTGACAAGACCCTGCCGGTATGGGGAGATGGCAGCCCTAGCCGCGAATTCATTTATTCTACTGATGCGGCCAAAGGGATTGTCTTAGCTACTTTGGGTTTAGAAAACTCTGAACCCATCAACTTAGGCACCAATTTTGAAATTACGATCAAAGACTTAATTGAACTGATCTGTGAACTGATGGAGTTCAAAGGTGAAATAGTCTGGGAAACCGATAAGCCCAACGGTCAGCCCCGTCGTTGCCTAGATACTCAAAAAGCCGAAGCAGCTTTTGGTTTTAAAGCTACTACTAACTTGCGTGATGGGTTGAAACAGACGATCGAGTGGTATCGACAAAATGCTAAGTAGTCTGATCGGGTACCAATTTAACGCGGGACACATTGGCTACTCCTCACCCCAGCCCTCTCCCACAAGGGGAGAGGGAGCAAGAGACTTCGTTTTGCGCTCCGACTCCCCTTCTCCCGCCTTGGGAGAAGGGGTTGGGGGATGAGG
>JAYSRP010000169.1:0-14547 GCA_043721015.1 Synechococcales cyanobacterium
TCAGCTTTGTCTACATACTTATCAGATTCAAACAAGCCGACGCTTAACACCATTGGCAATGGCACTTCGGAGTTTTTGGTGCGCAGAATTCTGGCACCGGTTTTCATATCGCGGATGCGGACTTCTAGCAAATCTACGTCGGCTTCATCTACCAAGTCGGTTTTGTTTAGCAGCAAAATATCTCCATAGATAATTTGGTTCAAAGCTGCTTCACTATTGAACAAATCAATGCTGAAATTGGCCGAGTCAATCAGAGTAATAATTGAATCTAACCGGGTCATATCCCGCAGCTCAGTCCCCAAAAAAGTCAGCGCTAAAGGCACCGGATCAGCTAAGCCCGTGGTCTCTACCACCAAATAGTCGATATCTGGGCGATTGATAATTTTGTAAACCTCATTTACCATATCCTCATTCATGGTGCAGCACACACAGCCATTGCTCAGCTCTACCATGGTGTTATCGGCACTGGTAGCCACAATCAAATCATTGTCGATACCGATTTCGCCAAATTCATTAACCAACACAGCCGTTTTTAGCCCCTGTTGGTTAGTCAAAATATGATTGAGCAGTGTGGTCTTACCACTGCCCAAAAAGCCAGTGATGATGGTGACAGGCAAAATCTTGCGAGTGCTGTCGGCAGTAGTCGGAGTGCTAGTAATAGTGGCAGAAGTCATGGGAATGGTGGGAGAGTTGATACAATGTTACGGAGCATTCAATCGATCGACATTCTAGCAAACCCCAGATCACCATGAGCATTAGCATTTATAACACCCTCACTTCTCAGAAAGAGCTGTTTCAGCCCTTAGTGCCGCAGCAGGTGAATATGTATTGCTGTGGTGTGACCGTGTACGACCTGTGCCATGTGGGTCATGGCCGTTCTTATGTGGTTTGGGATACGGTGCGACGCTATTTAGAATGGCGGGGTTATAGCGTTAAGTATATTCAAAACTTTACAGATATTGATGACAAAATTTTAAATCGTGCCCGCGAGCAAAATTCTTCGATGGAAGCTGTTTCTGGTAAATACATTGAGGCTTACTTAGCTGACCTGGCGCGCTTAAACGTCAAACCCGCCACCAGCTATCCTCGGGCAACCGAGCATATTAGCCAAATTATTGATCTGATTAGAGACTTAGAAACCAAGGGCTTGGCTTACGCCGCCGCTGGAGATGTATATTATCGGGTAGCCAAATTTGCGGGTTACGGCAAGCTTTCTGGCCGCAAATTGGAAGACATGTTGGCCGGAGCTAGTGGTCGGGTGGAAGAAGCCGCCGAACAGCAAAAAGAAAATCCGGGCGACTTTGCGCTGTGGAAGAGCGCCAAAGAGGGCGAACCATCTTGGGATTCGCCTTGGGGCAAAGGGCGACCGGGCTGGCACATTGAATGCTCGGCAATGATCGATGCTGTTTTTGACGGTGAAATCGATATTCACTGCGGTGGTAGTGATTTGATATTTCCTCACCACGAAAACGAAATCGCCCAGTCCGAAGGCGCTCACGATCATCCTTTGGCTAAGTACTGGATGCACAATGGCATGGTGGTCGTGAACGGAGTCAAGATGTCCAAGTCTTTGGGCAACTTCACGACTATTCAGGATTTACTGGATCGATCGCCTAACCCGGTAGACCCGATGGTAATTCGATTGTTTATCTTGACTGCCCAATATCGTAAACCGCTGGATTTCACTAAAACCGCATTGGCTAGCAATGCCACTAGTTGGCAGACATTGAAAACCGGTCTGTTATTTGGCTCTCAATTTGGTGAAAAACTGGGCTGGGATATGAATGCCATCGCACCAAAAGCTCCTGAGTTGTCTGTTACTCCAAAGAATTCTTTAGAAGATTTGCTGCCAATTGCGCCTTTTGTCACCCTGCCCGATAACGCCCGCAAATTCAGCCTGGAATACCGAGGTCTGATTGTGCTGGCCGTGATTTTATTCTTCACGCAGTTCCCAATTAAGTTCTTAGCCAGCTTTGTCTCTAATTTTAATACGGTGCCAGTGTTGCCAGAATTCTTCAAGGTAGTCGGTCTGGCCGTATTTGCCCGCACCATTTTGTTCAAAGCCCCCCGGGAAAGATTTTTTGCTACCTTTCGGGAACTGTTGGCAGCAATCTTCAAAGATCGCTCTTCCCCAAAACCTGCTGCTCAACCGGCAGTCACAGCCGATGCCCAAAGCACCAGCTTCCAAAAATTCTGCATAGCAGTAGATGAAGACTTTAACTTTGCCGGTGGCTTGGCGGTGCTGTTTGAGTTGGCCAAGAGCTTGGGTAAACAAGCCAATCTTCTGAATCATGGTGCAGAGCTGACCTTGGAATCTGGGGTGTTATTTCAGCAATGGCAAGAACTCTCGGTTTTGGCGAATGTGCTGGGATTAGAGGTGAAGGCTAATGACTCGATCGAGATTGAGCAATCCTCAGATCAATCTGATGCTGAAATCGATGCTTTGGTAGCCCAGCGGAATCAGGCCAGAAAGGATCAGAATTTTTCGGAGGCCGATCGAATTCGCAAAGAATTAGAAGCTAAGGGGATTGAGTTGATCGACAAAAAAGGTTCTACCACTTGGCGCTATCACTAGGTTATGTGGACAAAAAGAATGGTGGTTGAAAAAATTCAACCACCATTCTTTTAATACGGAGAGGGAGAGATTCGAACTCTCGGAAGCTTTCACTTCATCCGATTTCAAGTCGGACGCGATCGACCACTCTGCCACCTCTCCAGATCGAAAATTTATCTTAGCACAACAAATAAGGCTCTTCACAGCAAACTCGCCCCTTTTCATCTACCCAAATCAGACTAGCCCCGATCGCTACCTCACCCCGCAAAGTCACCAGCGAAAAATTGCGTAAGGCTTTCCCCTCCTTTTCCACGATCCGAGGACAACGCGCTGCATTCAGATACAAAGTATCATCCACCTGCTGATAGGCAGTGCGCAGCCGCTCCTGAGTATGACGAAGTCGATGATGCATGTGACCAAAAGCCACCAAAGGAATACTTTTGCGGGTGGCCTTCACCGCTGCCAGCGCCGCCGCAAAATCTGGATCGCCATAGTCGCCACCGGTCGTCTCCCAATCCCGGCCACAGATATCTTCTGGCTGATCCCCTAAGCCCGTGGGGCCATTGTGGCCAATAAAGATCAGTCGATCGGTAGATGTGTGAGCTGCTGCGGTAGTGATACGCTCGATTGATTCCATAAAACCACTCACCCCAAACCGCTCTTGATAAAAATCTTTATTTCGCCAATCTCGGCCACCCCAGCTAAAGGGTCTGCTGCCCACCACGCTTAAGTTCAGCTCCGGGAAATCTAGCTGACCATAGCCTACATGGTGAATCCCTAAAATGTCCAACTGCTGCTGCACCCGGTCTTCTGTTGTTCGATCGTAAGGGCACTTGCTTTGTCCCCAAGGACTGGCGGTGAACCAGGCATCGTGATTACCCAAAATCACTGCTTTGGGTAGCTCTAACTTAGCTATTCGATCGGCTACTGCGACATCTTCGTTGCCTAAGTCCCCGACAAATAGCACCAAATCTAGATCTAGTTGACATAACAAATCGTTATCTATCTCACTCCATTCACCATGAATATCACCCACGATCGCGATCTGGATCGGTAGGCTGGGCTGCGAATTGTCAGCAGATGATATCTCATGAACTACTGGATTGTTTTGTAAAGATTTGGTCATAATGTCAATCAAATATTTTTGGTACTACCTGGCCACTAATGGAACAAAATAGGGAGATATCCGTCGGCAGCACTGTGTACATAGTTAATCCAGCTCATGGTGAAGATCTATAAGTCTTAACAATTTTTGTTAAAACTATTGATTTAAACCTTCGTAAATAATATAATGAACCAATAATTTTCGCTTGTGAAAAAAAATTATTATGTCGGCATACCCGATAGTACTACAAATCTTCCTAATATGAAGCATGGGTATTATTGTTGTTGTAGCCTTCTGTATGGTTTAGATTACACAGTTCAAATCGATTAGGTTCCTCAAAATAGGGAGTATTCAAGTATGAAACGATTATTGTGGTCGGTAAGCCTAGCTTGCTTTTTGCCCATAGTTGCAGAAATGCCCAGTCAGGCAGCAGGTAATTTCGATGTAGTTGCCAAGCCATCCACTAATCTGGCTGACAGCAAGGCAAATAGTTTTGTAGACAACACTGCTAACTTGTCTGATCCTTTTGCTAGTGTAGAAAGCTTTGCTCCTGCCCAAAAAATAGCCGCAGCAGATCCTTTTGGTACTGTTCGCCAACCAGTAGTACCGCTGGAATCAGTTGCATCCTCAGAGCCAGTCGCCGCTCTAGATAATCTTGAAACCCCTCTTGTTACTACTAAACTAGCAGGTAAGCCATCCAAGAAAAAAGCTAAACAGCCAACTGCTTTAAAAGCTGCTCCGGCTAGCACTCAACTGCAACCAGCTAAGGCCGATAATACTAACCTATTGTCCCAGAATTCCCAAGCTACTACAGATTTAGATAGACAGCTCGGAGAACTGAATAGTCAGAAATTTCCAGTAGCTGCACCCAACTCTCAGGGCTTTGGTTTGTCTCCAGCGATGAGCATCAACAACCCAGTCGGCTTTGGTGCTGATGGCGGTGTGGGCTTTTTGTCTGGTAGCTATCAAGCTCGTACTCGCGGCACTTCAACATCTGATGGTGAGCTAGGCGTGGGCTTAGGTCTATTTGATGCTACCGATGCAGTTGGTCTAGAGCTTTCTTATACGATTAACAGCTTTGGTACTAGCCAAGGATTTGGTAGTGGTGGTTTCAATGCCAAGCTACACAAACGTTTTGGTGATAGTGCTTTGGCAGTGGGCTGGAATCGTTTCGCCAATATTACTTTTGGTAACACGGCTACTTCTACCGATTACCCCCGTAACTCTTACTATGCAGTTGCCACTCAAGTTATTCGCACTACCGAAGATGTTGATAGCTTTTTGAGTCGAATTTCTCTATCGGCAGGTGTTGGTGGTGGACAGTTCTTGCCTTACAGCACCACTAGCACCAATCTTGATCCTAGTGGTGTAAATGTTTTTGGTTCAGCGGCATTTCGCATCGCTAAACCTATTAGCGTAATTGCCGAATGGACTGGTCAAGATCTAGCGGCTGGTCTGTCGATAACACCTTTTGGCGATGGCTTCCCCCTCGTTATTACTCCAGCCTTCCGTGATATCTCTGGTATCACTGGTCAAAATGCTCGGTTTGTACTAGGTGTCGGAACAGCATTTAAGTTCTAGATCTATAAAGTAAAATCCCCAGGAAAATAAATTATGAAACTACGTGATAGCTTTGCTGCTGCTGTATTGGCTGCTGCCTGCTTCGCTGCTCCAGCTTCCGCTCAGAGAAACAACAACTCCAATTTTTCGGGCACTAACAACTCCAATAGTAGTATCCCCAGACAGGGTTTTTCTGGTTCTGCCGGCAGTGCTGGATACAACTCCAATACTCTTGGCCAAGCCCAGTCTTTGCAACAGCAATTAGCTGCTGCTCAGAATGCTTTGAATGCTTTCACCCCACCCCCAGCAACAGGACCTTCTGGCCCTCGATACTTTGCCCGTGCTAGTCAAGACTGTAATTGCGGCAAGCCCACCGGTGACGGTGGAGCGCAAGAGCGTGCTCAATTAGAGGCGAACTTAGCAAAGGCACAGGCTGACGCGGCTGCTTTCTTGGAATCAGTGAAGAATCCTGGTGCTGATAAATTGGGCGCTGCTACATCTGGCGCTAAAGTTGGCCCTACTTGGTAGTATCACTCTCTAACCCTGAAAAAACTAAAACAATGGCAAACAAATTTCTGTCTATTTTGGGTGCTGGCTTTGCCGGTGCTGCTCTGCTAGGTTTGGCTGCCCCAGCCGCCTTCGCTGCTGATTCGTTCGGCGGTAGTGCAATTACCTTTGATACCGATACTGCGATCGACTTTGAGTTCTTAGAATCTCATGGTTCTTTCTTGGCAACTTTTGGTGTCATGGACTTAAACAGTGGCGAAAAAACACCGCTGATTAAAGAAGACAAGCCTTCAGATAGCAACGAGCGTGCTGTCAACAAAGCGACCGACTTTTTGGGTACTCCTGGAAATGCGGTTAGTCAACCCAAGAACACCTTTACTTTCAAGGCTAATACTCCTTACACTCTCTATCTAGAATCTAGAACTGGTGGTGGTCGGGTCGCTTCATTGGTGTTCTCTAATGATCTAAAAAACCCCAACAGTCGCCAACAAACCAAGTTTGATAAAGGCTTTGAGGGTTTAGGCTCTCAAGGGGTCAAAATCAATTGGGATGACCAAGCCGCTGGCAGACAAGTTACTGGAGCCGAAAGAAATGATGATGACTTCAATGACTTTGTGATAATTGCTGGTGGCGCTAATGGTTGTAGTTGTGCTATCGCACCTACTGCACCAGTTACACCTGATCTACCTCAAGCTCCTGAGGAACGTCCTAGACCCAGAACTAAACCTCGCGGTCGCGGCTAATATCTAGTAGCCAGACAAAAAAAGAGTCCAGAATCTCTCTGGCTCTTTTTTTGTGTCTATGATTAGTTTAAGCGCAGGCCATCACCAAACTGTGAAAAATTCCTAGCCCATCAACGCTACCCAATGTTTCATCGGCGGCTCTTTCTGGATGAGGCATCATCCCCAAAACATTTTTCTGGTCATTACAAATACCCGCGATCGACTGCAAAGACCCATTGGGATTTTCGCCTGCATACTTAAACAGCACTTGCTGGTTGTCTTCTAGTCTGCGCAAAGTATCGGCCTCTGCAAAATAGCAGCCCTCTCCATGAGCGATCGGCAGGGTAATTTCGCTACTAGCATAAGTACTAGTCCAAGGAGCAATACTCTGACTGATCTTTAGGGGCACTCGATCGCAGATAAAATGCAAGTCGCGGTTGCGCACCAAAGCTCCCGGCAACAAACCAATCTCGGTCAAAACCTGAAAGCCATTGCAGATGCCCAACACGTATTTTCCTTGGGCGGCATGATCCACAATTGCCTGGACGATCGGTGAAAACCGGGCGATCGCCCCACAGCGCAGGTAATCTCCGTAACTAAAGCCGCCCGGTAACACCACCACATCTAGGTCATCAATATTGGTTTCTTGGTGCCAGACCATCCGCGTGGGCATCTTTAAAACATCCCGAGTTACGTAGGCCACATCTCGATCGCAGTTAGAACCTGGGAAAACTACCACCCCAAACTTCACATTTGTCATGGCTACGCACCCACGGCTGCCACAGGGGCGGCGGTCAGTAACTCGATCCGATAATTTTCAATCACTGGGTTGGCCAACAACTGACCACAAATTTTATCTAACTCGGCTGTGGCTATCGCTTCATCGATCGCCACCACCGACATTTCTACATACTTGCCAATGCGCACATCACTAATTCCGGCAAAGCCCATTTGCTTAATGCCCGCTTGCACCGCTGCTCCAGCAGGATCTAACACCGAAGGGCGCAGAGTAACATAAATTCGAGCTTGATAAGTTTGAGCCATGTTTGATAAAAATTCTAGGAATAAAATTCTGCTATCAACCCTCCACTTAACACTCCTCTGATAAGAAGAAAAGGGCTTATTCCCGGCGACAAGGCACAGGGTTTTAACGCAGCTTTCTGATAATATAACGCCATGGCTGCAAACTAGCCGGAAATCTTCATCTCTCAGCATTCGCTGCTCATGAAAGTGGTACTTACCCGCAGTCAAGACCGCATTCTGCAACTTTTGAAACAAATGCAGCGATCGGTATCGGCGCAAGATATTTATGTGGAATTGCGCAATCGTAATCAGGGCGTTGGCTTGGCCACGGTCTATCGCGCCCTTGATGCTCTAAAACTAGCCGGGGTGGTGCAGGTACGCACTTTGGCTAGCGGTGAGTCTCTGTATGGTTCGGTGCAAGAAGATCGTCACCATTTAACTTGTTTGCACTGCCAAGAATCTATTCCAATTTTGGAATGCCCGGTACACCAACTAGAAGCTGAGTTTCAGGCCAATCATCAGTTTCGGATTTATTATCACACGTTAGAATTTTTCGGGGTTTGCAAAAACTGCGCTCTCCAGCATCCTGCTGACTCTGAAGATCAGCCTG
Source organism: Synechococcales cyanobacterium (assembly GCA_043721015.1). GTDB lineage: Bacteria > Cyanobacteriota > Cyanobacteriia > Cyanobacteriales > Chamaesiphonaceae > JAAFHZ01. The sequence continues at coordinate 8,082 of JAYSRP010000169.1, forward strand.
CCCACCATTGCCCTGATCACCTTTCAGATCACCGTCTAGATCCCGAAGCATCTCTACCCGCGAAAAACTAGCAACATGGATATTATCTTCGACTACATGAGATCGATCGGCATCAGTGATCCTCAAGGGATAGGCTGGCTGTCGGTGGTGATGACTTTTATATTGGGTTTGGTAGTAACTCATCGCTTTATTCCTAAATTGCGCTCTTTTTCCATGAAAGTAGGCTGGGCAGATCAACCCAATCAGCGCCGTCTAAATCGAGAACCATTGCCTAACGCCGGAGGCTTGGCCATTTATACGGGGGTGATTGCCGCCCTAATTTTGGCTGCTAGCCTGAGCCCGATGGTTTGGGATAAGGTATTGGTGCAGATCTTGGCAATTTTGCTGGGGGCTTCGATTTTAGTGTTGGTAGGGTTTATTGATGATCAGTTTGGTTTACCGCCACTCTTTCGGTTGCTGGTACAGTTTTTAGTCTCACTGTTATTGGTAGTAGTTGGCATCAAAATCAACGTTACTTTAGGCACCCCGATCGATGGCACGTTATCGGTAGTCGCTACGGTGTTTTGGATCGTAGGCATCACCAACGCCGTCAATTTGATGGATGGCATGGATGGTTTAGCTGGGGGGATTAGCTTCATTACTGGTATGAGTTTACTGGCTGCCTCAGCACAGTTTCGAGATCGTGCGGCGGCTACCCTCATTTTGTCCGCAGTCTCTGGTTCTTCTTTGGGTTTTTTGCGCCATAACTATCATCCCTCGCGGATTATTATGGGTGATGCTGGAGCCTATTTTTTGGGTTATGTCTTAGCTGCCACCAGCATTTTGGGCAGTGTGAAAGTCACTACCATTTTTTCTTTGGTGCCCACAGCAATGTTTTTATTGGTGCCAGTAGTAGACACCTCTCAGGTAATTGTGCGGCGGATGATCGCGGGCAAGAACCCTCTCAGTACGCCTGGTAAAGACCATCTGCATCATGGTTTACTTTCTTGGGGGTTGTCCCAAGGACATTCGGCGATTATTTTGTGGAGTGTGACCTTGGTGGCCAATTTAGTGGCAATGCACATGCAGGGAACCCGCCCCATGGCGATCGGAACAGTGGCGATCGGGATTGTGGCACTGTTGGCTTTTACTGTGAAATGGCGAAATGCGGCGGCGGAAGCTGCATTGCAAAAAATGCAAATAGCTTATCCGGTCATCGAAAATGAGCCAAAAACTAATGATGCTGGCGGCTTAGATGTAGGAACAAAAGCAAAATCTCCCATCGGTGAGAGAGGAGATTTTACTAATATTGAAGATCCTAAAAGTTAGAATCTTTCACCAATTCCAAACTGAATGCGGCTGTCACCTTGACTGTTTAAGCCGAAGTCTAAGCGCAGTGCTCCCAGTGGCGAATTGACTCGTATTCCAGCTCCGTATCCTAAACCACTTCCTGGCTTGCCCCGAGTTCCAGCAGGATCACCTAGTACTTTATTTCCAGTACCTAAATCAGTACCATAGTCGGCAAAAAACGTACCACCAAAAATCGAGGCGATCGGGAAGCGATATTCGGCACTAGCTTGTAAGTAACTCTTCCCCGAACCCACAGCACCGTCATCGTAGCCGCGTACCGAGGTAGTACCGCCCAAGCTAAAGGCTTCATATGGTGGCGCATTACCCAAAATAGTTCCACCTTGAACGTTGAAAACAAACGCCTGAGCACCCTTATCGAAGTTAACCAAGCTCACTGGCACATATTGGGTATAGCTACCGCGTACTCTGGTCAGAGAAATATTGCCAGAGCCGACTGGGACTGCTTGATCTAAACCTAAACGCAGCAAGGAGCCTTGGGTTGGCTCGGCAAAGTTATTCCGTAAATCTTGGCTAAGACCGAGTTGTACAGTCAATAGGTCATCTTGGCTGGTGCCACTAACAGTCAGCGGCTTGCCAGCGGTATCTAAGGTGGCTCCGTTACCAAAAGCATCTTGTAGAGATACCTTTTGATACTGCACACCGGCTGAAGCTCGCCAGGGGCTTTCGGAGTAAGGGTTTCCATCTAAGGGACGAGTAAAGGTAATACCTCCCCCAGTGCGTACCACCCGAGGCACATCAAAAGTTCCGGCTACATAAGCCCGATTTGGTCCACCATCAAAAATCAATGAAGTAGATTTCCGTTGAAACACGTTGAGATTATAAGAGGTACGGCTAGGGTCGCCCGCAATCCATGGATCGGTTAAGTTGATGTCGAACAAAGTTTCTCTGGTACCGATCTGGACTTCACCGCCAAATTTTTGACCGTTGCCACCCAAGTTTTGTTCTTGGTAGCTGACCGAACCAAAGAGTCCGCTAGATGAACTAAGCCCACCTCCAGCCGTAATCGAGCCGCTCTTTCGCTCGATTACGTTGATTTGTACTACTGCTTTAGCCGGATCGTTAGTGCCTGGAGCCAGAGTGAGTCCTAAGTCTTCAAACAAACCCAGCGCAAAAATCCGGCGCAGATCTTGTTGGATTCTTTTGCTGTTGAACACCTGACCAGGTCGGGAAGCGATTTCTCGGGTAATAATAAAATCGCGGGTGGCACCTCTGACCGGTTGTCCTTTGTCATCTACGGGCTTCCGTTCTTTGTTGAGGAACCGGACTTGCAGGTCTTCAATTACTCCTTCGGCTACCACAATGTTCAGCACACCATCGGCACCAATATTTTCGATTTTGACAACTTGGGCAAGGTCATAGCCTTCTTTTTTATAGAATGCGTTGAGGGCTTTGACATCTTCTTGCAATGCGGCGGCATTTAAGCTTTTGCCATAGACGTTGCCAAAAATCTCATCGATATTAGCCTGGGTCAAAGAGGTAGAAGTACCTTCTGGCAGAGTTTTGATAATAACTTTGCTGACGTTGCCAAAGGGGGTGACTAAGTAAGTTAGCTTGACCCCTTGAGTGTTTTGTTGGGGCTGGGTGCGAACTTCTTGGAAAGCGCCGAGAGCTTGGATGGCGTTGACATCTTGTTGGAGTTGTTCGCTTGTAGTAGGCTGACCCACCTTGCTAGTAATTACTCCTAATACTTGAGCTTTAAGTTCGGGCGAAATTTCGCCAGTGGTAGATTTTACGTCGATCGCGGTAACTAATACCCGTTTGTTGGATGACGAAGATGATTCAGATGGTATGTTTGGAACGGCAGGATCTACCGGCTTAATCTCGCTTGGAGTGGTGGCTGGTGCTCTATTAACCTGGGGCTTTTTCTTGGCAGTGCTCCGTTTTGCCAAGATGGCTGAGTCTTCTAATTTGGGGACTCTCGTATTAGTCGCATCAGGCTGAAGAATTTTGGCGCTATCTGCAACAGATGCCAAGTCTAGCCGAGTGGCGGCAGCTTCTAGCCCAGCAACTGAAGAGTTGGTGGGAGATGCCAGAGCGGAATTGACGTTACCTACTGTTGCAAGCATGGGCACAAGAATTAGTTTTGAGTAGAATTTCATTACTTCGATACACCTGACGCGGACATGGACTTGGTTGCAAGACTTGATAGGTCTTGAGAGTGTTCCGGCGAAGCGTCGATATAATTCGATATCATTACGCACCACCGGGGGCTTTGGCTTGGGAGGAATAGCTGAAAAGTATTGGACTTATCTTAAATCTCAGCTATCTATTGATAACATCAACTGTTGCTGCGCACCCGATCGAGCACTTGCTGATAGGCACTTTCTACCTGGCCAAGATCTTGGCGGAAGCGATCTTTATCGAGAATGCGCTTAACAGGGTCGCTTTCGTCGGTTAGCCACAGACGGCAGCTATCGGGGCTGATTTCGTCGGCTAATAAGATCTGACCAGATTTATCGATGCCGAACTCTAGTTTGAAATCAATCAGGGTGATGCCACATTGACTAAAGAAATCGGTGAGAATTCGATCGATTTCTAATGCCTTGGTTTGTAATACCGCCACTTGATCAGCAGTCGCCGCCTTGATTAGATAAAGTCGATCGAGGGTCAACAGCGGGTCGCCCATAGCATCGTCTTTGTAGAAAAACTCCACCAGAGGCTGGGGTAAGACGGTGCCGATCGCCAGTCCGGTCTGCTTGCAGAGGCTGCCAGCGGCAATGTTGCGTACTACCACTTCTAGAGGAATGATTTGGACTGCTTTCACCCGCATTTCTCGGGGACTGGGGCTATCGATGTAGTGGGTGGGAATGCCTTTTTGGGCAATCAGCTTAAATAGGTGGGTGGTAATCTCACAGTTAATGATTCCTTTATCGACGATCGTGCCTTTCTTCTGGGCGTTGAACGCGGTGGCATCATCTTTAAAGTAGGTGAGCAATACGTCCGGATCCTCGGTCGGGTAAAGGATTTTGGCTTTGCCTTCGTAGAGGGCTGGATGGTCAGACATAAAGAAGTGTAACGCTGGAGTTTTGTAATTTTAGCGCGATTGTGACACCTGCTCGTGGTTCTAGGGCGATCGATGGCGCTGAACCTGTTTGCTAGTAGAGATTAGAGCTAATTGAAGCAGGATTTTATCAGAGGTCAGCGAATTTCAATATTTTTGACAAAACACCTGTGGCACTTTTGTTTTCAGTTGTTGTTTGTACAATATTATGATAGAAATTAAAGCAAGGTTAAAGTAAACGCTATGTATAAAGCTAAACACTTCTTGTTTAGGACATTATTACTGTTTTCGATCGCCGCCTTGCTGGTGGTGGTTTGCCAGTTTCGGCTCTCGGCTACTCTCTCCAATTCATATGAGTGGAGTAAAACTGCTAAATGGAGTATTTTGAGCACTCATTTTCATGATGGTTTGATTAGAATTGGCTATGCAGATCCACTGGGTAATAGCATTCCACCTAGTCTAGGAGGCGATGTTGTGCGTCCAATGGTGTTAGTTGGATATATGGATAGAAATGGAAAACAATTAATTCCCCCCCGCTTTTTTCATGCTCGTGATTTCTCTGAAGGATTAGCTGTAGTCAGAGTAGATCCTAAAAGGAGATATCATAATGTTGGTTGGGATAAAAAAGTGTGGGATTTTGGCTATATTGATCGATCTGGCAACGTTAAAATCGAACCCCAGTTTGCATCTGCACACGATTTCAGTAATGGATTGGCAGAAGTTTACATCGAGGGTAAAGGTTCGGGATATATTGATCATCAAGGCAAGATGATTATCAAGCCCACTAATCGCTTTATGAGCTTGTATTCTTTTCATGAAGGCAGAGCAATTGTCTATCCAAAGAATCCGGTTGCTAAGTGCTATTTCATTGACAAACAAGGTCGATTAATTAGACCTCAAGATAAAAATTTAGTTTGCAATGAAAATCTAGAAAATGATCATGGGTTTTCAGAAGGCTTATTAGTGGTGGTCAAGAATAACAAATATGGATATGTTGATATCAATGGAAAGTTGGTAATTGATACAAGGTTTGATGGAGCGCAAAATTTCTCTGAGGGAGTGGCAAAAGTTTTATTGAAAGGGAAAAATGGTCAATATGTTACGAAGTACATAAATAAGCAAGGCCAATATGTTCTAGAGCTAAAAGCTGATATCAAAGAAGGCTTTAGCTTTAAAGAAGGTCTGGCATTGGCTCAAGATTATCATACTAAAAAATATGGATTCCTTGATAAAAAAGGGCTGTTTAGGGTTCCACCAATATTTGATAATGATCAGACAGAGCATCTGACTACAGGAATATTTGAAAGTGATAATAGGATTCTGTCTAAGGGGTTTTCAGAAGGTGTGTCAAGAGCTTTTCATAATGGTAAATATATCTTTATTAACACATCTGGTAAGGAACTCTTTTCTCCTGAGAAAATCAGTAAATTTGGTGTTATTAAAGGACTAAGATCTTTTAGTGAAGGTCTTGCTTTTGTTGAAAGTGAACCTACTAATTCTATTGCTATCGCTGATTGGCATAGATTTTTTGTAGATAAATATGGTAATGTTGCTATTCAACAGCCTAAATAACAATAAGTTCTTACTAAATATCTAATCAGGAGTTGCAAATGGTACTTAGAATCTTGATTTATTGATTTAGGGTGCGTGTGACTTTCTGAAAATAAAAATCAGACCGACTGGCCAAAGCTACCAGCACCAACGGGAAATCAAGTCTGATCAATTTTCTCTGTAGAAAGTCACACGCACCCATTGATTTATCCGTTGATGATCAGAAGAAATACTATCTATCCTTAGATCAAGGCAAAACATCAGAAGCAACATTGTCTCGGGGCTTAATTAAAAATAAAGGGTTTCAAGCAGCTCACTTTAGTAATTTCCCAAATGGAATTCAATCAGGTGGTTTGGATAAGGTGCGGAATATTGCTTCTCAATTCATTCAAGGTATTATGGCTCCCGAAATTTTGCCTCGGACTGATGCCCGAGTGAATTTTGATCTTACCCCTAATAAAAAGCCAGTGGTTCAATGGCGCTGAAACAAGCTGTGTCACATAGCTAGTCTGGCTTTCAGCAAAAGCCTAGTTTGTCTCATTCTAGGAAAGGATTTAGGTCTAC
>JAYSRP010000170.1:0-5848 GCA_043721015.1 Synechococcales cyanobacterium
CTGCTGATGGTATTCATGCCGCTTCTGCTGGAGGAATTTGGCAGGCGGTAATTTTTGGTTTTGGTGGCATTCAATTGCTCGATAGTGGCCCGGTAGCAAAGGCTCATTTACCAGCCGCTTGGACTTATCTCAAATTTAAGATTCATTGGCATGGAGCTTGGCATAGCTTTGATTTATTGCCTGCTCTTTGTCCAGCCGCAGAGATCCAGGGCGTAATCTTTGACCTGGATGGAGTTTTGACTGATACGGCGGAGTTGCACTACCGAGCTTGGCAGCAGCTCGCTGACGAAGTTGGACTGGTTTTTAATCGAGCTGCTAATGAGGCGCTGCGGGGGGTGGCTCGCCGCGAATCTTTGCTATTGATTGCAGGCGATAGCTCCGCTGGCACCAACGGTGTACGACAGTTCTCGGAAGCTGAAATTCAAGAGATGATGGATCGCAAAAATCGCTATTATGTGGAGTCGATTCAAGCCATCACTCCTCAAGATATGTTCCCAGGAGCTGTAGAGCTGCTCAATGAACTGCGCAAAGCCGGGATTAAAATTGCGATCGGCTCTGCTAGTAAAAGTGCCCGCACGGTCATCGAGAAGTTGGGAATTGCCGATCTTATTGATAAAATCGCCGATGGCAATAGCGTCGATCGACCGAAGCCCGCTCCGGATGTATTTCTTTATGCCGCTACTCAGTTAGGGCTTGCCCCTGCCCATTGTGTGGTGGTAGAAGATGCTACAGTCGGGGTTGCTGCTGCCAATGCTGCTGGGATGTGGTCGATCGGACTTGGCCCTGTCGATCGAGTGGGAGCGGCTCACTTAGTGTTACCGAGCCTGATTGATACCCACTGGACAGATTTACAAATGCAATTGGATAAGTCCATAGAGCATGGGGTACCTAATGTTAAACCCACAATAATTTTGGATTAAAGCTATCCAACACCACATGATTCTATCAAAAGGTAGAGATAATATTCAGTATTTTATGCAAATATCAATCAGCGGCAACCGCTATTTTCTATCAATCATGGGTTTATGTATAAAAATATGTTTTATTCGGTCAATATCAATACAAAATTACGATCTAGAACATTTTTAAGTTTGTTTATGTCTTTGGCTGCTGGGGTGATTTCTGTAACAGCTCAAGCAGCGGAACGAGTCGAATTTGGGATTAACCCGATCACACTTGGAGTTTCTGTCAAAGAGTTAGAAACCTACGGGAAAGAAAAGCGTGCTGGTAAAGAACTAGATTCTTTTCTGAAGCTGATGAAAGAAGACGATCGCACCTATATCCATCAGCTCTTGACTGTGCGCTCAGAGTTTACCCCATTACAAATATCTCAGTTGCTAAATTCGGCAATGGGTGAAAAAATTCTGACATATTTGGGCGATTTGGTTCCATTTATTAGCCGAGATGCCACTGGTGAAATTCATAAATCTAATGGAGCTAAGGCTATCCGCACCGGATTAGTGTTGGCAGCAGGCGATCCTGATGGTTTGTCCTTAGTTAATTTTCTCCGAAAATATCCCAACCCAACTATTCACTTAGATGTAGAAAAAGGCTTTGAGATCACTAACAAGATCGAAAAATTGAGCAAAGAAACTAAGAGTATGGTTTCTGGGGTAAAAGAATTATCAACAGAGTTAGCCCAAGCTGAGCCAAAAATTGATCTAAAAAAGCTAACAGATTTGACTGTGGCAGGGCAGTATCGAGTTAAATTGCAAACCGAGGTACTGAAAGACTCTAAGCGAAATCGCCGATTTGTAGCAGATTTCTATTTGCCCCAAGGAGTGCCACAAGCAGCTTCGGTAGTGGTGTTATCTCATGGGCTATCCTCCGATCGACAGCATTTTGCGGTAATTGCCAGACATTTAGCTTCTCATGGTTTTGTCGCGGTGACGATCGATCACCCCGGTAGCGACTTAGCAAAACTCCAAAACCTGTTGAAAGGATTAACCACAGAAATATTTGATGTCAGCGAGTTTATCGATCGACCCAAGGATGTTAGCTATGTTTTGGATGACCTAACACAGCGGTTTCCGGGAGCAGTCAATGTCCAACAAGCAGGTGTGATTGGCCATTCCTTTGGCGGCTATACTGCTCTAGCTCTGGCTGGAGCAACGATTGATTTTGATTATTTAACGAAGGGCTGTAGTCAAGGAATTGATTCTGGCAACGCTTCGCTGTTGCTGCAATGCGAGGCTTTGAAGCTGCCCCGCCAGCCTTACAATTTTCGGGACGATCGCATCAAGTTTGCTTTGGCGATCAATCCAATTGATGGCAGTATTTTTGGGCCAAAGGGCATTGCTAAGATCAAAATTCCGGTGGCAGTGGTGGCTGCTAGCGACGATACTGTTGCTTCGGCTGTACCAGAGCAGGTGAAACCTTTTTCCTGGATGACTGCTCCGCAGCGCTATCTCTTTGTGGTAGAAGGGGTTGGTCATACTACCGATGTGCGCTCTTTTGCCAAGATTTTTGTACCTGATTTTGATTTCTTTACTCCAGCAAAAGGCAGAGACCCACTCAAAAAATACTCTCACACTTTCATTTTAGCCCTGTTACAAACTCATCTAAATAATCAGGCAAGCTATCGTCCGTATTTGCAAACTGGATATGTAAATGCGATTAGTGCAGCTCCAAACAAGTTGACTATGCTTCGATCGCTGACTCCACAGCAGTTTAACAACATTCTGCGTTGATTAAGCTCGGCAAGAACGTGAACTCACAAGTTAAATGGCCAAGATTTGCTTGGCCATTTAAAAGGCAATTTGGATAAAGTTTAAACCATGGATTTTGTTATCCATGGTAAAAGATCTCTTAATATCCATTTTTAGCCGACGACTTTATGTTGTCCTTAAATGACTCGGTGTTTTCCTTCACGTTTGCGAACCCTTTGCGAGTACCTTTTGAGATACCATCTATGGTTTCTTGAGCAGACTGGCTGACGCTATCAGCAGTGTCTCCAATCCTTTCCTTGATTCCTTTGCGATCAAATTCTTTTTTGATTTGCTCTAATGGATTTATATCTTTTCCCTGGGAACTCTTAGCCTTCTTCATTAGTCGCTCGGCTTTGGCGTCTACTTTAGAAATATCGACTCGCGGATCGATATCGCTGTATCCATTCATTCCACCAACCTCCGGAGTAATTGGTTTATAAAGCTCAGTAATCGTGCCTGATGGTGGATTTTCTAAGTTTGCTTTGGACGTTGCTTCAGAGCCATTACATGCGGTGATTGTAACTAAGATTACAATCATTAGAGAACTTATGGCAGCTTGATAAAGCGATTTCAGTTTGAAAGACAGAAGTGTACTTTTTATTGTGTCGATTAAGTTAATCATGATTAATAAAATCTGCAATTACTACCAGCCGATCGTATCAAGTGTGACTAACTAACTATCAGTACCCAAAGACAGATTACCTACTCTGTCTTTAGGTAGATTACTGCCAGAATTTTTAAGGCTATATAATCAAGTTCATACAGTTTATGTTCAATTGCTATCACTTTAGGAATACCATGAGCAAACAAAATTCGACCGATGAACAGAGCAAAAATCATAGCCTGGACGACTATCGCAAGGGGGCTGGCGAAGACATGACGACCAACGATGGTCAAAAAATTAGTAGCACCGATGATTCGCTGAAAGCTGGCGGACGTGGCCCCACCCTGGTCGAAGATTTCCATTTTCAAGAAAAGCTCTCAACATTCGATCGAGAGCGGATTCCCGAACGGGTTGTCCATGCGCGGGGTGCCGGTGCTCACGGCTATTTTCAGCCTTACGCATCGATGGCAGAATTTACTAAGGCTAAATTCTTGGCAGATCCGGCAGTAAAAACGCCCGTTTTCACCCGGTTTTCCACGGTAGCTGGTTCGCGGGGTTCGGCAGATAGCGTCCGCGACGTGCGGGGCTTTTCGGTGAAATTCTACACCGAAGATGGTAACTATGACATCGTTGGGAATAATATTCCGGTGTTCTTCATTCAGGATGCGATTAAGTTTCCGGATCTAGTTCATGCGATTAAACCCGAACCAGATAATGAGATGCCCCAAGCATCTACCGCACATCCAAGTTTCTGGGACTTTATTTCGCTGATTCCCGAATCGATGCACATGACTATGTGGTTGTTGTCTGATCGGACGGTGCCCCGCAATTTCCGCACAATGCAGGGCTTCGGAATCCATACTTTTCGCTGGGTGAACGCCGAGGGCAAATCTCGATTTATCAAATATCATTGGAAACCCATGGCTGGGGTGCATTCTAATGTATTTGATGAAGCGCAAAAGATCGCGGGCAAAGATCCAGACTTTCACCGCCGCGATCTGGCCGAATCGATCGACAAAGGCGATTACCCAGAATATGAGCTAGGTGTGCAAATTATTGAGGAAGAAGATGAACTAAAATTCGACTTCGATATTTTGGATGCTACCAAGCTGATTCCAGAGGAACTATACCCAGTTCAGCCGATCGGCAAAATGGTACTCAATCGCAACCCAGATAACTTTTTTGCCGAAACCGAGCAAGTTGCCTTTCGTCCATCAAATATCGTAGCGGGGATTGACTTCAGCGACGATCCTTTACTCCAAGGGCGGTTGATGTCTTACCACGACACCCAACTTCATCGCTTGGGTAGCCCCAACTTCGTTCAACTGCCGATCAACCGTCCGGTCTGTCCGTTTAGCAATAACAACCAAGACGGGCGGATGCAGATGGAAATTAAAACCAGCCGTGTCAACTACTCGCCCAATTCGCTCGGCGGTAATCTGCCCGCGCCAGTCGCTGAAGCCGATGGGGGTTTTGTCCATTACCCAGAGCGGGTAGAAGGGCATAAAGTGCGCGAACGCAGCCCCAGTTTTGCCGACCACTTTAGTCAAGCAACCCTATTTTGGAATAGCCTGTCTACTGGCGAACAAGATCGTGTGGTCGAAGCCGCTCACTTTGAACTGGGTAAAGTGCCCCAAGTAGAAGTTAAACAACGGATGCTCGATCGATTTAACAAGGTGGATGGCGAACTTGCCAAGCGGGTTGCCAAAGGCTTGGGAATGCCAGCCCCAACTGAACCAGCCCCCAATCACGGTCAAAAATCGGCAGCTCTCAGCCAAGCAAATACCACCAAGACTGCCAAAGGTCGCAAGGTAGCTATCCTTGCCGCAGATGGGGTAAATAGTGCTCAAATCGCTATGCTCAAGCAATCTCTGAGTGCAATGCACATCAACTCCGAAGTCGTGTCGCTATATGGCGGATCGATCGTCAATACCGAGGGTGACAAGATCGAGGTCGATAAAACCTTCTTAACAACTGCATCGGTACTCTACGACGCGATTTATGTACCTGGAGGTGAGCAAAGTATTGAGGCTCTCACTGCCCACGGCGACCCCTTGAGTTTCATTCACGAAGCTTTTAAGCACTTCAAGCCGATCGCGGCGACTGGTGAAGGTGTCGATCTGTTGATGCAAGCCAATCTCCAGGGGATTGACTCTAGCCAAGTCAATGGCAAAATGAGTAGCCAGTTGGGTGTGGTTGCAAGCCGTGATGCGGCAGAGATGGCGACTTTTGCGACTACTTTTATCGATGCAATTAAGGAGCATCGGTTCTGGACGCGCCCCATTCCTGGTACTGCATCTGTGAAGGCAGCAGCAGAGCGGATGTTGATGGAAAAAGAACGAGTCGCATCGTAGAATTTGCCCTCACCCTGCCAGAGCCGAAGGATCTGGCAGGGTGAGGGCAACTTTTCCCCCTCGCCATTCAAACTCAATCCTTTCGTGACATATCCTAATCCCCACCAACCCGTCTCTCACCTGACGGTAGAGAGCGGGCTTCTGGGTTTTCGGCTACACAGTTCATTGGCTGGGCATCCCCG
>JAYSRP010000171.1:0-2916 GCA_043721015.1 Synechococcales cyanobacterium
GTGCCTCAGTATAGTATTGAAAGCGGCGAAGACAAACCTGTCACAGCGGCCAGAAGATACATCCATAACGAAGGTATCACCCCTCCAGCACTCCTGCTGGTTAAACGCAATGAACATACAACAGACCGATATTTTTGGGCTGAGAAAGGTCTGTTCGGAGCACAGTATGTTGAAGAGAATCATTTTCTTTTCCCCAGTCTCAGAATTCTGGAATGTCCAGAACCTGCCTTGGTAAGTGCGAAATAGCCACAGGCTAGTATCTTAGGTCGGTTTTCTGCAATGCAGAAAGCCGACTGTTGATATTGCAGTTGATATTCAGCCTACTTCAGTAGGCTGAATATTGAGGCTACGCTCTAAAATTTTTAATTCATCCCGATGGCCAGTGAGACTAAATATCTTACCATCGGCCTGTTCTTTTTGAAAAGTTTCTGGAGTATTTTGGGTGGCGATAAAAACGATTTGCTCTAACCGCTCAGATTTTTTCCAGTAAAACAACCCGGCCAATGGTGCCAAAATCGCCAGTGCTAAGAATAAGCTGCTGGTAAAAATATAATTGAGCACCAAGCCCAAACACAAAAACCCCCCAGCGGCCAAAGATGTCAGAAAGATGGCCATAAACCAGCTAGGGGCAACCAAACCTTCATAGGTTACGCCAGTGGTGTCGCTAATATCAACTAGTTTATATGCCCGATCGACCAAATATTGATCGAGCTTGGCCAAAAAATCTTCTTCTGGCTCAGTAATGGCAAAAGATATCTTCTCAATCCGGTCTTTTACTGAAGCCTTGATGAAAAACATCAAACCGATCGCCAGCAAAAAAGTCAGACTGGAGGAGGAAACAAGAACAGTGTTCACAAATATTTACAGAAAGCAGCTATCTAAAATATACTCGCTTCCAGCGCTGCTAGGTCAGGAATTGCCACTTTGTCATGAGAACGAATAATTAGACCATCTTTTTCTAGCTTGGTCAGTACCCGAGTCACAGTTTCTCGTGCTAGACCGCTCATACTGCTCAGCTCTCGGTGGGGGAAGTTAGGAATTTCGGCACCCTTGCTGCTGTTGATATCAGTCCCTTGACCTTCTGCCAGAAATATTAGAGTATCAGCTACCCGTGAACTGCTGTTCGACTCACGTAAACGCAGGCGACGATTAACTTGGCGCAGGCGGCGACCCATGAGCTGGGAAAGCTTCAAGCCCGCTAAAGGCTCTACTTTTAAAAGCTGAATAAAGTCATCGGCTGGCACATTGGCGATCGTGGTCGGGGTCAAACTCAACACATCGGTAGAGCGCGGTGCCTGATCGATCGCCGCCATTTCGCCCACAATTTCGCCTTGGCCAACAATATTTAAGGTAATTTCTTTGCCATCGACGTTATAAGTCCGAATCTTTAGCCAACCACTCAATACAAAATAAACCGATCCGCCCCAGTCATTTTCTAGCAAGATCATTTGGTTGGCTGGATGGTTGCGTACTACAGCATGGCTAAACGCAATTTGCCGAGATGCTTCGGGCAGTTCAGAGAAAAAAGCTGCGGTTCGGAGCAAATCTTGGAGATTAGGAGCGAGTTGTTGATTACTTTGTCTATCTTCCATAAAACCCACTATTAGATACACCTAAACAAATATACTTTTAAAGCGCCGAAGCTGGATGGTTGCTTGTCGGGAATTCCAATATTACCAAGAATATCTGGCAAGATTAGCAGTAAAACTATTGTGCCCAAATTTAAGTCCATATATCCAATTTCGATCGAGATACTGTCAAATGTTAAATCTACCTAATAGTATTACATTTTCTAGATTACTGGGTATTCCGTTGATTTTATATGGGTTGTATCAGCCGAGTTTGGCTTGGCAGTGGGCTTCGATCGGAATTTTTATTATTGCAGCAGCTACGGACTGGCTGGATGGATACTTAGCCAGAAAGCTAAATTTGGTGACTGATCTGGGTAAGTTTTTAGATCCGCTGGTCGATAAACTGCTGGTGTTGTTGCCTTTGCTGGTGGCGATCGATCTACACCGAGTACCAGCGATCGGAGTCTGTATCATTCTGGCACGGGAACTGACGATCGCGGGCTGGCGGGTAGGTGGAACTCAGGTGACGGGAGCAAACATGTGGGGCAAGGTCAAGACCGTGGTGCAGATTGTGGCAATTGTGATGGTGATGGTGCCATTGCCATCGATTCAAGCCTGGGGCATCTGGGTGTTTTGGCTAGCCGTAGCTCTGACGTTGATTTCTGGGGGAATCTATTTGTTGCCCAGGAAGACGGTAGAGAAATGAATTTTAGGAGGTCATGGACGTTGGGGTTCGGCTCCGCTCACCCAACGTCTGTCTCTATGAAAATCCATGGATTTAGTGCAATCAATGCAAGGCGGTGCGTGAGCAGAGCCGAACCCCCGCCCCCTTAATCCCATCAATTCTTAGTCTACTTAGTCAATCCATGCTCCAAAGCATATCTCACCAACTCAGTGCGACTATTAGTCCCAGTCTTACCAAAGAGACGACTAACGTATTTCTCTACGTTGCGCACGCTAGTATCGAGCTGACGAGCGATTTCTTTGTTCATTAAACCAGCCGCTACCAAATCTAAAACGCTTTGTTCGCGCGGGGTGAAATCAATATTAATTGGTGGTGGGGTGGTGACAATCGCGCTCCCAGTGCCCATCATGCCCCGCAGCTCCGCTGCAATTTGCTTAGCAATGCCACCGGCTTCACTACTGCTGCTGGCACGACGCTGCAAAATGTTTTTGACGATTGCAATTAATTCTTCCGGGTCAAAAGGCTTTGGTAAATAGGCATCACAGCCTGCTTGATAGCCACTAATTCGATCGGACTTCATCCCTCTGGCTGTCAAAAATATCACTGGCATCGCCACAAAACGCGGATCATCACGCATTTGCTTCAAAAATTGGTAGCCGT
>JAYSRP010000172.1:0-14497 GCA_043721015.1 Synechococcales cyanobacterium
GTAAAGCACAGGGAAAATCTGCGCTGGATTTTTTTCGCCAAGCGTTGATCGATCCTACTGAGCTGACCCTTATTCCCTCTCAGACCTGAATCCTTACGTTCTTTCCTTCTATAAATCTAGATGGGGAATTGAATCCATGTTCAAAGATTGTAAAACAGGAGGATACAATTTAGAGAAGACTTGGGTAAATCAAACTCGATTTTTAGCGTTGGTTTTATTGGTTGCAATTGCTTATAGCCTAGCCACTTTTTATGGAGAAGCTATAAAGAGAAAGGGGGTAAGAAGTTATGTTTGTCGGAAGCCAGAATCAAATCGCAAGGTGGAAAGACATAGCCATTTTTGGATTGGGCTGTATGGTCAATTATGGGTAAATGCAATGAATGATTGGCCAGATCTGGTAATCCAGCTTACTAATCTTAAGCCGCACAAGCAGCGAAATTTTCGGAGAGGATTAAAAGCTCAATCGATTATAGAGTCTGCTTTCTGACCTCGTTGTCACCCCTTAAGGAGTAAGATTAACACCCGCAACTGCGCGACAACGCTGGTTGGTGATTTTGAATATGGAATTACTGAGAGCAAGGGGGGATGCTCAGTTTTTCGAGGCTGCTGCTAGCTTTCCCGGAGGGATATTTTGCTTAGGTGCTCTGGTTCATTAAATCGAAGAGTTGCTGAACCTCTGCTTCGCTGTATTTAAGAATTGCAGCGACTCTGGTATGTAAATTTAGACTTTGATTAGTCTGATAAATATGAGAAAGTATAGGTAGAGAGCAGGTATGAATATTATGTTTATCTTGATATTCTGTCCAGATTTGTAGCGCTTGTAAAATTTTTTGCTCTGCCTCATTAATTTCTTTTAAATCAAAGTCGATCTGACCCAGACAATGATATACAGCCGCTTGTGAGTATCGATCATCAAATTCAATAAGAATCTCTAGAGCTTGTGAGTAGTTATTACGTGCGTCACTTAATTCTTGCAACCTATGATGCATCACTCCTAATCCATAGTACGTCATTGCCTGTGAATATCGATCACCAAACTCCGCTTTGATTACGATGGATTCTTTGAAATTATTTAACGCTTTATTCCACTCCCTTAGCTCCTGATAAATTACTCCTAATGAGTGATAAACTATAGCTTGTGAATATCTTTCACCGCATTCTATTTTTATTTCCAGTGCTTTATAATAGTTATTCAAAGAATCTTCATGGTCTCCCAATATTAAATTTACTGCGCCTAAGTCACTATAAACATTGGCTTGTGATAATTGATCATTGAGTTTGATATAAAATCCTAAAGCTCTGTGATAGTTTTGTTGGGCTTCATTCCATGCCCTCAAATCTGATGCCATTGCCCCCAGCTCCATATAAGTTTTGGCTTGTAAGGAATTATCACCAAATTCTACATAGATTTTCAATGATTTATGATAATTGCATCGAGCTTCATCCCATTCTCTTGATTGTCGAGCAATTCTGCCGAAGTTATAATAGACAAGAGCTTGTGAATGTTGATCACCAAGTTCAGTGTAAATTCCCAAAGCCTGATGATAGTTTTCCTTAGCTTTCTTCCATTCTAATAATTCTGATGCTAATACACCTAAGCTATTATAAACAGAAGCCTGATTCCATAAGTCATGGAATTCCACATAAATTGATAAAGCTTGATAATGATAATTACGAGCTTCATTCCATTTTCTTGCTATTCCTGATATCTTGCCTAGTTCATCATAAATACTTGCCTTTAACGTTGATACTAATTGGTTGTTTGGTAGCACTAACTTTTCACAGACAGCCAAAGCCTTTCGGCAAAAAATCTCAGCCTCAGAATAAGAATTAGTAGAAGTATAACAATTTGCTAAATACAAGCATGTGCAGGCAATTTGATACTTTAAAATACCTTGAACAAGTTCCGGTGGGTAATTTTCTAAAGAATAGTATGTTTTTTTCGATATTTTCAACCTACTTTGGGTATCATTCGTGACCTCAAAGTATTTGTACAAACAGATGTATATATCAATATCCTCATGATTGTTTAAGCAGATTTGCAAAGCACAATAAAGATTTTCATACTCTAGGTGACAATAAAAGATTCCGAGTTGGCGTTCTTGGGGATTTTTAGATATTAATAAGGTGATATAGGCATTTGCCAAATCATGGTAATAATTTTTAAACCCATTGGTCAAAGCCTCAGTAGTCTCAGAAATAGCCTGATCTATCCGAGTCTGCAAAAAATAGGGGAACACAGGCTGCATCGACAGCAAACTGTCATTAATATCATTGATCGGCGACAACAACCCCCAATTAATCGCCTCCTGAATCGCATCATCAAACCCCGCAAAATCATAATCCTTAAAAGGCTCCAGCTTCTTCAACTCCTCTACATACAAAGGAATTCCATCACGCCAAATAAAACTACTAAAAGGAGCCAAACACAGCAACAACCGCTGCGCCGCCTCCGACAAATTACTGTGCGAATACTCCACACACTTCAAAATACTCGTAGTTTTATCTTGCCCCGCCCCATCCAACCCCACATCCGCCAACCGCAAAGCCCCCAACACCTCCCCCGGTGACTGCCGCCGCAAATTAGCCAGCACCACCTCCATCGCCAGCGGATACCCCGCCAACAACCCCATCAGCCGCCCAAAATCAGCATCCTCCCTAATTTCCTTCACCCGACTAGCCGCCACCTGCCGCTGCAAAATCAGCTCCGCCAAATCCGATCGAGCCTCCAAATCCAACCCCCGCAAAACATACACATTTTGCCGAAACACCCCCTGCAACCACTCCTCCCCCGCCCGCGAACCCAGCACCACCCGCGTCTTACCACCCACCAACAAAGCCAAAAACTTCCGCAGCTCCTCCTGCTCCACCGCATTCAGCGTATTCTGAATCGCCAACTGCTGCCCCGTCACCGACTCCAAATTATCTAGCACCACAATGTAGTTACCCGATCGCAGCTTTTCCGCCAACTTCGGCACCTGCGCCGCCACCGACATCGCCCCAAACCGGGCATTCTCAAACTTATCGTAGATCCGCTGCCCGATCGCATACAAAATCTGCGTCAGCGTCCAAGCCCGCTCATCGTAACCAAAATAAAACACGTCATCAGCAAAATTTGTCGTCTGCCACCACTCCCGCAAAAAACCCAGCAGCGTCGTTTTACCAGTACCCCCCATCCCCCGTAGCAATAGCACATTATGGCGCAGCAGCCCCTTCTCGATTTTTAAAATATCTAGATCGCGCCCCACAAAACCATAGCTGGGCAAAGTAAACCGATAGCGACTGCCCAGCCCCGCGTAATACGCCTCCTCCTCCGCAGGCGCAAACTCCCGCAAATTCAAATCCACTGCCGAGCTACCATAAACTACCGGCAGAAGCCAATCTTCCAAATCAATCCAGGTATTAAACCCTCCCCGGCGCTGCTTATCGTTATACAGCTCATAGCGCCCCAGCCTTACCGCCGTCGCAAAATCCTTCCCCCCAAACAGCTCCTTATACAGCTTAGTCATCAGCACCCGCGCCGCCGTCACCGTCACCGAATAACCCATCGCCACCACCGCCTGCATCCCCGCCGCCATCAACTGACTGCCCAAACTAGTTTCGCGCCCATCCGCCAACTGCATCGCCGACTGACAAGCATTCAAAATACAAATCGGAATCTGCTTACCCTGTAACAAAGCCGTCAGCTCCGCCGCTTCCACATACACAGACTGCCCCTTCGCATCCCCCTCAAAAGACAAAAAAGCCTTGCTACCCGCGTATTCCGCCAAATTCCCCAGCCCATAGCCCCGCTGAAACGACAGCCGATCGCCCTTAAACCCAGTCAAATAGTCCTCATAGGTCATCAAAGCCCCATGACCATCAAAATGCAAAACGTGATAATAACCCGCCCCGCGCTCCGTCAGCCGCTCAGTCAAAGCCTTGTAGGTTGCAGGACGCAGAATTTCAATATTTACCCGCAGCCGCGCATCTTTAACCGCCTCCACCATCGATCAGGAAATAGTCCGATAGGCCACATCATCTTCCTCACCTGGCCGCGCCGTCACCAGCAGCACATTCACCACCGGCCAGGGCTTCACCACCAACCCGATCGCCGTTTTTTGGGTATGCTTACGAACCAGCCGACAATCTACCGCCAGTGGACGGGGCAAACCCGGGTCACGCAGAGCCTCCCAATGCCAAGCCTGAAAATCGGCGGTTGCTCCAATAACTTCGATCTCCAAACTTTCTAAATCATTTTTCAGTCGATCGTAAGCGCTGTAAACATGTCTGTCGGCAAACACCTGCTCAAACAAGCTCACCCCGTAATCTCGGACGCTAGAGGCCGATCGAGCTGCCCGCACCTGATCTGCAAACGGCATCCGCAGCCACTTCTCAAAATACCAAGTCAAATCAGCATCCTGCTGGGGCCGATCAGCAAAAGGTGCCTTAACTACTACCCGTCCATAGTCTTGACCATCAATGTGCAGCGATACTTCAAAGCCCTTCTCGACTACCCCTTGTTCCCGAATCTGAATCATAGACATAGTAGTAGTTACCAAAGTATATTTGTACTTAATACAAAATCAAGCAAGACATCCTCACCAAATAATTCTGAAGGAGACACCAAAACCGCTGCTTCTTCCTGACCCGATCGATAAATCTCTACCGTTCGACTTTTTCTATTAATCAACCAGCCCAGCCGCACCTCATTCTCCATATATTCCCACATCTTGGCCTGAGTCTCTAGCAAAGTATCAGTCGGCAACATCAACTCCAGCACAAAATCTGGAGCAATCGGAGGAAACTTAGCTTGCTGCTGGTCGCTCAGGCTATCCCAGCGTTCTTGCAGAATCCAAGAAACATCTGGAGATCGATCGGCTCCATTGGGAAACTTAAAACAAGTCGAAGAATCAAAACATACCCCCAACTTCGATCGACGATTCCAGATAGCAAAGTCTGCACCTAGTTCCATGTTGCAACGGCCAGTATCTCCACCAGTAGGGGGCATAATAATCAAATCTCCATGGGCACTACGTTCAAACTTGAGTTCTGGGTTATTGCGACAGAGCTGATAAAACTGCTCATCACTCAAACTGATCACATTGCTAAAATTGATCGCATAGGTATTCATCCGAATATCCCTTAACTAAGTATTTTTATATCTAATTTTGCATGTCTAAATTATGGCACAGAGCCAATAAACTCCGCAAACTCCACTTCTTTCGGTGTAAACGGCAGATCTTGATTTATCGCCTCAATTTCTTGGCGCTCCATCTTATTCACCTCCCGAATATAAGGCAAAATAATCTGCTCCAACCGAGGATTATAAAAACGGTGCATACTATAGTTCGGCGTAGCCGGAAAACCCCTTCGCTTCTTGTGTCTACCCCCGGCTCCCGGATCAAATAGTTGAATTCCCTTGCCGATCGACCACTCAATCGGCGAATAGTAACAAGCATCAAAATGCAGACAGTCTATCTCATCCTTGCTTCCCCAATAGCGCCCATACAGCCGCTCGTCTTTATAGATACAAAAAGACATCCCCACCGGATTCTCTATGCCTTCTTGAAAAGCTGCCATCAACATTACCCGATGTTGATAGTTAGGATATAGCGATGCAAAAAACTCTGGCGTGAGATATTTGCTGCCCCAATACCCAAATTTGTCACAGGTGTCTGCATAAAATTCATACATCAATGGCAGCATTCTGCCACCTAATTCTTCCCCAGTCAAAGGCTTTAACGTTAATCCTGCCTCGGCAACCGCCTTGCGCTCTCGTTTAATATTGCGGCGCTGATTGGCATTGAAATTCTTGAGATAACAATCAAAATCTTGATGACTATCATTTTGCCAAATGTAGTTGTGGTGTAGCCATGGACTGAAACCCTGTTGCTCGATCGCCCCCTGCCAAGTAGGGTCTACATACAAAAAGTGGCAGCCAGAAATGCCATTGGCAATGCAAAATTTATCAATTTCGCCCATCATCAGCGCGGTCATCTCTAACTGATCGATCCCCTCAGCTATCAAAAAACGATATCCTTCTGCCGGGGTAATAGGAGTCATTCCCACCAGTTTGGGATAGTAGCGGATTCCCAATCTTTGCGATACCTCTGCCCACTGTTGGTCAAAGACAAACTCGCCGTAACTGTGCCCTTTTAAATACAGCGGTGCCGCAGCTACCAGCGTGGTGCCTTCCCATACGGTCAAATGTCGAGGTAGCCAACCAGTCTCTGCCCGCACACTGCCAGAGGTTTCTAGGTTGTTTAGCCATTCCCACTCTAAAAACGGCGTTTTCAGCGGCATAGCTAGGGCATCCCAGGCCGACTGAGGAACTTGCTGCAATCGATCGAGCCACTGTAATTGATAGTTAGACATAAAGATAGATTTTGCTGTCAGATCAGTCCAGACGAAAGGCTGTAGAAGGTTTTCGCACCTGATTTTTACTGGCTAATGCAGGCTAGGCGGATTCTAACACAAACCTCCAGGTTGCACAGGGGCGGCTTTTCTTGTCCTGAGAAACTTTGATCGGCCACAAAAAGCCCCTCTAACATTGAGGGGCTTTTGTGACCGCAGATTATTAACTTTACGGCACCGCTGTTTCATGTAAAACAGCATCTACAATTTGGCTGCTTCGCTTACTGCTATTGGTCACAATGCGGTGGGTCAAAACATAAGGAGCCAAGAACTTCACATCGTCAGGAGTGGCGTAGTCTCGGCCTTGAATAAGGGCGCGGGCTTGTACCGCTTGATGAAGAGAGATCGAACCACGGGGACTGACTCCTAACAACACGTCTGGGTGACGACGAGTGGCTTGCACTAAGTTAACGATATATTGCTGTAAAACAGTTTCTACTCTGATCGATCGGGCTTGGGCAGAAAGTTCGGCTAACTGGTGAGCAGTCAAACAGGGCGATACGCTCTTGCCAGATTCTCGTTGATTAATGCCTTGAAGCATCTGCACTTCTTCGGCAGCGTTGGGATAGCCTAGGCTCAAGCAAATCATGAACCGATCCATTTGGGCTTCGGGTAACGGAAAAGTTCCTTGATACTCCACTGGGTTTTGGGTGGCTACCACAAAGAAAGGGCGGGCAATGGGGTGAGTGCGGCCATCGATCGTTGCTTGCTGCTCGGCCATTACTTCTAATAAGGCCGACTGGGTACGAGGAGTAGCGCGGTTGACTTCATCAGCCAATAAAATATTGGTAAAAATTGGGCCAGCCAAAAATTCAAATTCCCGGTTGCCGGGGTTCCAAATATTGGTGCCGGTGATGTCGGTAGGCAACAGATCGGGGGTACATTGAATCCGCTGGTAGCGACCATCGATCAGTTTGGCTAAAGATTTGGCTAAGACGGTTTTGCCCACCCCCGGCACGTCTTCGAGTAAAACGTGGCCGCCAGCTAATAAAGCGATCAAAACTAGCTCGATCGGCTTTTCTTTGCCGATCACCACTTGGCTGAGTTCGGTCTGGAGCTGTTGTAAAGGGTTGACGACTTTAGTGTAGGGCTTGGCAGGAGGGGCGATGGTCATAATTACAAAGGCTTGCTGAACTCTAGAGTTAGTGTTCCCTGTTCTGCACAACAAGTTTCAGCATCAGGCAATGAGCATAGCTATAGATTACTGTTGCCAAAGGCCGTGCTATGCCAACCGATCGTCTGTAAGACTGACGGCGCTTGAAGGCGATCGACCCATTATTTCCTGGAACGATAAAATTCTTCAGCGGCTACACAATCGGCCTGGATCTGACTGGTAAGCTCTGGTAAGCCCGCAAACTTTTGTTCAGGACGTAAAAACTGGTCTAAGTAAATAGTGAGCTGCTGACCATATAAATCTCCTGACCAATTCAGCAGATGCACCTCCACTGAAGTACTTTGACCATTGACCGTTGGACGTTTGCCGATATTCATCACGGCCTGGAGCTGCTGCTCTTGCTCCGTATCTACTCGCACACAGTAAACCCCCAAGCGAGGCAAAAACTTGATGGGTGGATAGTCAATATTTGCCGTCGGGAAACCCAACGTCCGGCCTAGCTGCTGACCGGGCACTACTACCCCCGAAATGCTGTAGCTGCGACCTAAAAGCCGATCGACCTCTTGCAACTCGCCATCTAATAGCGCTGCCCGCACTCGGGAGCTACCAATGCGCTGATCTCGATCGAACTCCAACTCTAAAATATGGGTTTCGATACCATATTCGGCAGCCAGCCTGGTCAACGTGCCAGCATCGCCTGCTCGCTGATAACCAAACCGAAAATCTGCCCCAATCACAATCTGCTGAGCCGCTAATTCTTGGTGCAAAATCTTGGTGACAAATTCTGCGGGAGTCAGATGCACCAAATATTCATCAAAAGTCAACAGCACCAGTTGCTCTATGCCTAACGACTCCAAACAACTAGCCTTCTCTGGCACAGTGGTTAAGAACTGGCGGGGTTGACCCGAAAAAAACTGCTGGGGATGAGGATCGAACGTGACCACAGTGGGATGTAGGGAGCCGGTATGGGTCAAAAGTAGCTCGATCGCCCGCTGATGTCCGCAATGGATTCCATCGAAGTTGCCGATGGCAATGGCGGTGGGTTTGGCAATAGCTGCAAATGTAGAGTGGATCTGCACGCGGGGGTCTGGGGATAACACAAAAAGCTTTACATACTTTAACAGTTTGCGGCGCTCTGGGTAAGATTTGTGCTGTTTTGATCCTCTTCCTTGATCCAAAAAGCGAACCTTTGTATTATCATAGTCGGTGCGTCCTCTTTGCCGAACTGCATGAATTCCGCCGCTTTAACCGCAGATATCCCTACCAGCCAATGGGTTGAAGTGTTAGTCGATTGCCCCGGTACTCAAGGACTGTATACTTACGCTGCCGATCGCAGTATTGGAGTAGGCGACATTGTTTCGGTGCCCTTTGGCCATCAAATTTTGGGGGCGATCGTCGTGCGAGCCAGCACCGAAATCCCGGCGAACTTAGATCCCTCTGCCATTAAAGAAGTCGGCGAAATCGTCTGTGCCGGGTTCTTCTCCGCTGACTACTGGACACTGCTGAGACAAGTGGCCGAATACTATTACACCCCGCTGATGCAGGTGATTCGGATTGCTTTGCCACCAGGAATTTTAGGTCGATCGCAGCGGCGGGTGAAGCTAATTGGCACCGCTGACCAGCTAGAGCGTTACCAAATGAATTTGTTACCCACTGCTCTTAAGATCATCGAGCTGTTGAAAGCTACCGAAGATCGAGATTATAGCTGGCAATACCTGATGCAGCAGGTGCGGGGCGGTGGCGCAGGGATGCGTCAGCTTCATCAGTTTCAGCTAGTGGTTTCTTACTTAGAGCCACCCAAAGTCGCCAAACCAAAGCAGCAGTTAGCAGCAGTTCTAACTGGCAACCCTCGCAATTTAGAACTCACCAAACGTCAGCAAGAAATCTTGGCTTTTCTACAACAGCAGGGCGGCGAGATGCTGCTGACAGACTATCTAAAACAAGCTCAGACTACCAAAAAGACCCTAGAAAGCTTGGCGAGCGATGGCTACGTGCAAATCATCGATCGAGAAGTCATCCGCCGCGATCGCACCTCGGGCATTTGGCAAACCACCGTCAACTATCAACTGACCCCGGCTCAACAAAATGCTGTCCAGAGCATCGTGGGCTTGCTCGGACTACCAAAGAAAATTTTGCTGCACGGAGTTACTGGCTCCGGTAAAACCGAAGTATATCTCCACGCCATTCAACCCGTCTTAGATCGTCAGCAGTCCGTGCTGATGCTGGTGCCCGAGATTGGTCTGACTCCTCAACTCACCGATCGATTTCGCGCCCGCTTTGGCGATCGGGTACTGGTCTATCACAGTGCCTTAAGCGACGGTGAGCGCTACGATAGCTGGCGACAGATGCTGCTGCCTACGCCCCAGATTGTAATTGGTACTCGATCGGCGATCTTTGCGCCTTTGCCAAATCTGGGGCTAATTATTTTAGACGAAGAGCACGATGGCAGCTTTAAACAAGATCAGCCGATGCCCACTTATCATGCGAGGCTGGTGGCGGAGTGGCGATCGGCTTTAATTAGCTGTCCGGTAGTGTTGGGATCTGCGACCCCCGCTTTGGAGAGCTGGCTAGCTGCCGAAATTGGCACTTGGAGCTATGTGGCCTTGCCCGATCGGGTGACTGGTCAGGGTTTGCCTACGGTACAGGTGGTGGATATGCGCCAGGAGCTAAAAGAAGGCAATCGATCGATCTTTAGCAATGCCTTAAAGCAAGCATTGCAAGAATTAGAACCGGGTAAAGAACAGGCCATTCTATTTATCCATCGGCGAGGCCACAGTACTTTTGTGAGCTGTCGGAGCTGTGGTAATGCTTTGGAATGCCCGCACTGCGATGTGTCGTTGGCATACCATCAATCTCATGGTCAGCCGCTATTACGCTGCCATTATTGTAACTACAGTGCGCTGCAACCCAAACAATGCCCGACCTGTGACTCGACCTATTTAAAGTTTTTTGGTAGTGGCACCCAAAAAGTGATGGAAGAGCTGGCTACTAATTTTTCACAGCTTCGATCTCTGCGGTTTGATAGCGATACCACTCGCAATAAAGGAATGCACCGAGAGATTTTGACTAACTTTGGGTCTGGTCAAGCGGATATTTTGGTGGGGACGCAAATGTTGGCGAAGGGGATTGATTTGCCCCAGGTAACTTTGGTGGGAATTGTGACTGCGGATGGCTTGTTGAATATGTCCGATTACCGAGCGGCAGAGCGGACTTTCCAGACCTTGACTCAGGTGGCTGGCCGCTGTGGACGGGGCGATCGACCGGGCAAAGCAATTCTCCAAACTTATAACCCGGAGCATCCTACGCTGCAAGCGGTGATTAGTCAGAATTATCACAAGTTTGTGAGCAGCGAATTAGATGCCAGAAGATCATTGAACTATCCCCCCTTTGGCCGGATGGTACTGCTGCGGTTTAGTAGTGCTGATGGTCGGTTGGTGGAAACCGAGACTGAGCGAATTGCCGATTTTTTAATAAATTGTAGTGATTTATATCAGGTTTTAGGGCCTAGTCCGGCGATGGTGTTGCGGGTGGCCAATCGCTATCGTTGGCAGGTTATGTTGAAGTATTTACCGGGAACAGCCTTGCGAGTTCCATTGATTCCCCCGGTGGCGGATGGGGTGAGTATGTCGATCGATGTGGAACCGTTAAATTTTTTGTGAATTATTGATTTTAATGGTTTTGTTGTTATATGTTGGGCGATCGTTGTGTTCAAAATACATGGGAATTTTGGTGTGCGTAGAGGGCACTTGCGAAGTGCCCCTACGCATGGTTTTTTTGAATTCGTTGGGGATGTTGATTTTTATGGATTTCCCCGAATTCCGTTAATAATTTTGATCGACATCGATCACCCAAAAACCCGCAAACGTCACCCGTAGGGGCACCTCGCAGGTGCCCTCTAAGGGTGACAACAAAACCCGCCACCATCTGCCGACCCCCCAGATTTTCCGTAATCTCCCAAACATCTGTTGAAGACCTTGAAGGACAGTGGCCAAAATATTTACTGTCATATTGGCATCAGCGCAATTTTTGATCCATTGCCAAAATTGAAACAGCCTCATCGATCGCTGCCATCTCTGTTAACATCGCACAATTCAACCAATTATCCTTATGGCCACAGAACTAGCAATTCGGACAGAAGGCTTGACCAAACAATTTGAGCAACACATTGCCGTCAATGGTGTCGATCTGCAAATTCAAGCTGGCGAAGTATATGGGCTAATTGGACCCAACGGAGCGGGTAAAACCACCCTAATCCAAATGCTGGCATCCGCTGAAGAACCCAGCACTGGTGAAATTTATATTCACGGCGACCAGCTCCGCCGGGATCAGAGCAATTCTCAGCTCAAAAAGCGTCTGGGATACTTGCCCGACGACTTTCCGCTCTATGATGACCTGACCGTCTGGGATTACTTGGATTACTTTGCAAGGCTGTATCGGATCGATCGCAGTAAGCGCAATCAGCGTCTTTATGACGTGCTGGATTTGGTACAGCTACAGACCAAGCAGCACAGTAAAATTGCTGGTTTATCGCGGGGAATGAAGCAGCGACTGAGTTTGGCTCGCACTATTATTCATGAACCGTTGGTGCTATTGCTCGATGAGCCAGTATCTGGGTTAGACCCGATCGCCCGCTTGCAGTTCCGCGAAATCATCAAAACCCTACAAGAAGCTGGGATGACGGTGCTGATTTCTTCTCATGTGCTGAGTGATTTGGCCGAACTCTGTAGCTCGGTGGGCATTATGGAGCTAGGGTATTTGGTCGAAAGCTGTAGCCTCAAATTCCTCTATCAAAAAATGGGCAAGCAGCAGATTTCGATCGGCAGCTTGGGAGATTTAGATGCCTTAATTGCAGAGCTGAAAGTCAATTCCTTGGTAGATGATCTAAAAATTAATTGGGAGACTAAACAGGTTAAGGTATTTTTTCAAGGTGATGAACTAGAAGCCGCCGATTTACTCCGCCACCTCATTACCATCGGTTTACCGATTAATGATTTTCATTGCACTCAAGAAGATTTGGAGACTATCTTCTTGAAACTCGGACATCAACAAGCTTCTTAAGATTTGTAGGCCAAAATCATGTGCAACATTGACTATCTCAGCCATACCTGGCATCCGCAGATCTTTCGAGAGCTGCAAGCTGGATTGATTCCCTCTAGATTGATCTCTAAATCCAGCTCTAAATTTCACTTTTCCTTGGGAGAATTTCATGCTAAATAATTTGCTCAGTCAAATCGGCGAATACAATCCGCAGCTCATGCGGGAGATCAAAAGTCGGGTGAGTTGGCGAAATGTGATCATCATGGCTTTTGTATCATTTGTTTCACAAATGATGGTGTTAATTGCTCAATCTTCTAAGCTGCCAGTGATGAAAGCAAAGCAAAATTACTACAATTCACAATACTGCTTTTACCAGGATCATACTACTAGTTATTCCGGTAATTGCAAGCTGGATGCTGCGGGTCTGCCGATCATTGACTGGTTAAAATGGTGGTCAGATACTGCTCTTGGCCTTAGCGCTGTAATGGTCGTTGGTCTTTTAGCGGGCGGTGTCTATCTGCTAGCTAGTAACTTTAGCCAAGAAGAGCGGCGAGGCACTTTAAACTTCATTCGCCTAACTCCACAGCAGGCTAGTAGCATAATTGGGGGCAAGCTACTTGGAGTCCCACTGCTAGTTTATATGGGTGCAGCTTTAGCTCTACCCTTGCAGTTTCATGCCATTCAACAAGCTCATTTGTCAAAGTCCGGTATTTTAGGCTGGGATATTTTGATGAGCAGCTTGGCCATTTTATTGTACATGGGTGCGATTTTGGCTACGATGTGGTTTAAAGCTCAGTCAATTTTGCTAGCTGGAATGGCGATGTTTCTGAGCTATCCATTGGTTTATGTCAGTAGCATGTGGTATGGCGAGGCAACAAGCCGGTATGCAAATTGGTATGGTTTGCGTGTAAGCAATAACCTTTGGTCTTATCTATTGCTAGCTGGTTTAACCTCTGCGGGTATTTATTGGCTGTATCAAGCAATTCAGCGGCGATACCTGAAGCCTACGGCTACAGTATTAAGTAAGAAGCAAAGCTATCTGTGGTCTGCAATGTATCATGCTGGGATGGCCGGGTTTGCGGTGTTTAGCTTTGGTTCAGTTAAAGTGCCATTGGGTTTGGTTGGTAATTCAATGAGCAGTGACTCAATGGTTTCAGCAATTACTAGTGTTTTTTCCTTTAGTTGGCTCATGTTACTAATTCCTTTGCTATTGCCAAGTCAGCAGTCTTTAGTAGAATGGTCACGCCAACGCCCAGTAGGGAAGAAAAAGGGACGCAGCCTATGGGCAGATTTGATTAGCCATGACAAAAGTCCAGCGATGCTGGCTATTGCCATCAATATTGCGGTCGCCGCAGCAGTTTGGCTACCATTGTTGTTGATTGGTAATCATTGGAGCATTATGCCTAAATTATTATTAGGTATCAGTATGACCACAGCTCTAGCAGTAATTTATAGCACTATTACTCATTGGGTCTTATTCTGGAAAGTAAATCAGCGCTACGCTTGGATGGTTGGTCTGGTGAGTGGGTTGGTGTTTTTACCGCTAGTTTTTGGGATGGTGCTTAGTGCTGGCGGCGGCAATCAACAAGATATCCCATTCCTTTTCTCACCATTCCTTTGGATTAGTATTGAAAAAACATTTGGGTCGATTAGCGTTGTTGTCTTCTTACTATTAGCATCGGTAGCGGCAGTATTAAATGTACGGCTCTGGCGAGGTCTGAATAAAGTAGGCCGCAGCGAAAGCTTCAAAAATTTCAAAGCGAAATCAGCTTAACTGTTTATTTGATATGCTATGGCAGTCCGTAATCAGAGGCAGAACCAGCTAAGCCAAGGTAAATGTTAACCTATGTGGACGTAACTACTCAGGCTTAAGTTTTAATAATTTTTTGTTGATAGTGAGCGAAAGCAAGGTACATTTTGGTTAGCTTAAGCCTCAGTCAGAATCACAGC
>JAYSRP010000173.1:0-2913 GCA_043721015.1 Synechococcales cyanobacterium
ATTTTGAAAAACACATTTTGAAAAACACATTTTGAAAAACACAGTGTTGATTACCGTCAATATTGTGAATGTGATTTTTTATACTTAGTAATTATTTGATTTTGTAGAACTCCCCGCTTTTTTAGAAAGTACGTTATGTTATAAAAGCTTCAAAAAATAAACCAGGTAAATAACATGGCTGATATCGTTGACACCGCTGTAGCGGCTGGTTCTTTTACCACCCTTGCTGCAGCATTAACCGCTGCTGGACTCATTGACACCTTAAAAGGCGCTGGCCCTTTTACTGTTTTTGCACCTACCGATGCAGCATTCGCTAAACTGCCTGCTGGCACCGTTGATGCACTACTGAAAGACATTCCTAAATTAACTAAGATCTTGACCTATCACGTTGTAGCAGGCAAAGTAATGGCTGCTGATGTAGTTAAACTAAAGTCGGCTAAAACTGTAGAAGGATCTGAAGTTAAAATCGATGCCTCCAGCGGCGTGAAAATCAATGATTCTACCGTAGTAACCCCTGACGTTGCTGCTGATAATGGTGTTATTCACATCATTGATACCGTATTGATGCCCGCGTAAATTAGCGCTGGGACAATCATAAATCCCAATAAATAATTGTGAGACAGGAATTATTAATAGTTCTTGTCTCTTTCTGCGTTCATTAGTTCACTCCGCATCTGTGAAAGAGAATCGCCTGTGGTAGAATCGTCCCAAAATCTCCCTAGCCCTACCATGCCTCAACCCAACCCCGTAGCTATCTGCTTACTTTACCGTGAAGGCAAGTTCTTGATGCAGCTCCGTGATAATATTTCTACCATTTTATACCCTGGACTATGGGGCTTATTTGGCGGCCATATCGAAGCCGGAGAAACGCCCGAAATTGCCGTAGTGCGTGAAATCGCCGAAGAAATCACCTACGACTTACCGCCAAATTTCCAAAAATTCGGCATCTATGGAGATGAAATAGTCCATCGCCACATCTTTCATGCTCCTTTAACTGTGCCGATCGAAGAACTCAACCTCCAAGAAGGCTGGGATCTGGGCTTACTCACCCCCGCCCAAATAGCCACCGGCTTCGCCTACTCTGATATAGCCAAAGAATCTCGCCCGATCGGCCCTGTTCACCAAAAGATTTTATTAGAGTTCGCCGAAAAACACCCCCAATTTTTTTAACCCCATCCCAAACCCCACCACCAACCCGCCACCACCGTAGGGGCGGGTTTATCCAAAAACAAAGCAAAGCAACAAAATATCCAAATAAAAACCCGCCCACCCCACCAGCAAACATCAGCCCATAATCCCCCCAATGTTTAAGCAATCCTAAGCAAAATTGTTGTTCTCGCTCAGCTTTGCCATAATCAAAGCGAGTCTTTAATAATGCGATCAACCATGGATATCAAAACAATCTTGCCCGCCCTTGCCGTCATCTTTATCTCCTGTTGCCTATTTTTTGGCACCAAAAACGGCTTCTACGACTCCGACGACTACCATGGCAATGGTTCTGCCCATTAAATTATGACTGCCAGCAACACAGAACTATCTTGCTTGGCCTTGGCAACTGGTCAAGGCGACGAAGGTGTTTGCTTGCTGGCACAAATTGGAGCCTACCGCATTCTGCTAGATTGCGGGATCACTGATATTAGTGACCTGTTGGAGTTAAAACTAGATGGTGTATGGTGCAGCCACGCCCATCGACACCATAGCCAAGGCTTAACCGCCCTACATACCGCCCTTCCTCAACTGCCCTTGTATAGCAGCTCAACCACCGCTATTTTATTAGGGATAGATGATTTCACCATCTTACCTGCGCAGAATTACGAGAACGATTCTCCAGCGGAGACATTAGGTGATCGATCGCCCCTTGGCACCGAACTATATCCTGGACTTTACGCCCGCATCTTTCCAGCAGGACACCTCCCTGGAGCCGCCGCAATTTTATTTACATACCAAGGCTCCGAGCGTAGTTATACCCTGCTCTATACCGGCGATTTTTTTATTTCCAATACCCGTCTAACCGAAGGACTTTCGTTAAACGACCTGCGGGGCTGTCGCCCCGATGTATTGATTGTCGAAGGTAGCTATGGCACTACCCGTTACCCCCACCGTCGTCAGCAAGAAAATGGACTAGTTAAACAAATCAATGCCTTGCTGACCTCAGGAAATACCATTTATTTACTAGCACCAGAGTTAGGACAAGCCCAAGAAATTTTGATGCTATTGCGAGGACAGATGGCTGGGCAACGCATCGAAATCTGGGTAGATGACAATATTCAAGATGCTTGCGATCGATTTATTCAATGCTTGCCAGAACTCCCCCCTAATATTCAGAATTTTGCCCGCGATCGATCATTATTTTGGGACGATCGAGGCTGGCCAAGGGTATATAAATGCTTGGAGAGTGAAAGATCTGGAATCTTTTTAATTACAGCTTTAGCTACGATCTCCAGTAAAATGTCCGAATCAGCAGTATTGTTAGTTCCTCCAGAGTCTCTGGAATCAGCTACGATTTTAGGTGTGAAAGCCCAAAGCTATTTCCTCAGCGAACATTCTGATGGTGCTGGCACTGCTCAGCTTATTCATAATATTCGGCCCCAACATGTGTTGTTTGTCCATGGTTCTGCAACTTACTTAGCAGATCTGACCGGGCTGGAAGAACTACATAGTCGTTATCAATTACATTTGCCATCGGCAGGCAGCTTGGTAGAGCTACCGATCGGCGATACTTTCTTACATGCCCCACCCCCAACCGAATCTACTTATGAAGGCGAGTTGGCAGCGGGCAGTCAATTTATCCACATTTCCCTCCCGGCCACCGTAGCTGATGATCCACGCTGGCAGCACTTTGCCGATACGGGTTTGGTGGAAGCCCGTTGGCAAGGAGAAGAATTGATTTTACGGGGTGTTTCGGCGCAGAAA
>JAYSRP010000174.1:0-5813 GCA_043721015.1 Synechococcales cyanobacterium
TGGTTTCGATCGACACCTTAGCTGCCTGGGCAAATGCTTGGACGATCGGCAAAAATGAGTAGGTGGCTAAAGCCGGAGCTTCATCGGTGAGAGTATAGACGATTTTGGAGGTTTGAGCAGTCATGAATCTTCTTAGGGCTGGCGCGTGGGCAATGGAGTCGGTAGTATTTTGGCACAACTAGAGGTAACTTGATAGTATCTCTGAACACGATGTCTTACCCAAGATTATGAATATCAATCTCCTTCAAAAGCTTAAACAGAAACTCAAGCAGGAACCAATCCTCGCTGATATTTGGGGATTCTACATGGATCATTTTGCTGATCACCAGGAATTTACCGATATGGGTACACCATTGCACGATGAGGTGCTAGAAGCTGCCTTGATCAATTGTTGCAAAGGAATGTATGCAGGTAAAGGTGATCAAATAACCGTTGAGTTTATGTCGATTTATCTTGCCAAACAGCGATTCTTTCATGGGCCAGTAAAAATCGAAGGCCGTCAGGGCGGCATGTTTTATTTTGAAGATATCAAAACGGGAATGGTAGCAATTCCTGGCGAAGATCCGATGGTTAACTATTCCCGCTTTTCGATTACTGAACCTAACCTGAATTAAAAATGATGTTGATGAACCAACGGCTACAGTTTACCATAGAGTAAAATTAGAAGGTCAGAAACAGGGTAGAAAATGACACAACCTACTATGGAATCTAGAGTTGATCGATTAGAAGCAATCGCAGAGACAGTTTTGCTAGCGATTCAACAGCAACAACAGCAGGCTCAAGCTACTCAAACTGAGATGAGACAGAGTATTGAGGATGTGGTACAGATGATTGCGACCTTGGCCGAATCTGCTGATGAAGACAGAAAGTTGATCATTGGAATGCAGACTGCAATTACTGGTATACAGACTGAAAATCGGCGAATTTTAGATCATTTGCTGAATCAGCAGTAAATCCCTAGATTTTCGACTCGGCGGCCTCAACCTGAGCAATCTCTAACAAAGTTTTCAACACCGAATCAGGATTCAGACTCATCGAATCGATGCCCTCTTCCACCAAAAACCGCGCAAACTCAGGATAATCACTGGGAGCCTGCCCACAGATCCCAATCTTGCGTCCTTGCTGTTTGGCTACCCCGATCGCCATCTGAATTAGCTTGCGCACTGCCGGACTGCGCTCATCAAATAAATGCGCCACCAACGATGAATCTCGATCGAGACCCAAAGTTAACTGAGTCAAATCATTCGAGCCGATCGAAAACCCATCAAACACCTGGGCAAACTCCTCTGCCAAAATCACATTGCTAGGCAGCTCACACATCACATACACCTGTAACCCGTTCGCCCCCTGCACCAACCCACTCTTAGCCATCTCGGCGATCGCCAGCCTGCCCTCATCAGGAGTTCGACAAAACGGCACCATCAAAATCACATTAGTCAGCCCCATCTCATCGCGCACCCGCTTCATCGCCTTGCATTCCAAAGCAAATCCATCCTTATAGCGATCGTCATAGTAGCGCGAAGCCCCCCGCCAACCAATCATTGGGTTTTCCTCGATCGGCTCAAACTGCCGTCCTCCCAGCAAATTGGCATACTCATTACTTTTAAAATCTGACAGCCGCACAATCACCGGCTTCGGATAAAAAGCCGCCGCAATTGTCGCTATCCCATAAGCCAATCGATCGACAAAAAAGTCCGATTTATTTTCATACTGCGCCGTCAGCTTGGCAATTTTGCCTTTCGCCACCTGATCTTCTAATTTATCGAAATTCAACAAGGCCAAAGGATGCGCCTGGATGTGGTTGGCA
Organism: Synechococcales cyanobacterium; assembly: GCA_043721015.1. Lineage (GTDB taxonomy): Bacteria > Cyanobacteriota > Cyanobacteriia > Cyanobacteriales > Chamaesiphonaceae > JAAFHZ01. The sequence goes on from JAYSRP010000174.1 coordinate 1,808, forward strand.
ATAATAAACTCCATCCGCGTCAGCCCTACCCCATCATTTGGAATCGCCGCTAAACTAAACGCCTCCTGCGGATTGCCCAAATTCATCATCACCTGAGTGCGAGTGCGGGGCACTTGGTCTAGCTCCACCTCCTTGATCTCAAAAGGCAGCATTCCCGGATACACATGACCTTCTTCGCCCTCTGCACAGCAAACGGTTACAGCCTGCCCCGATCGAATGGCATCAGTGGCCTCATCACAGCCCACGATTGCCGGAATTCCTAGCTCTCGCGCAATAATTGCCGCATGACAAGTTCGACCACCCTGATTAGTCACGATCGCACTGGCTTTTTTCATAATTGGTTCCCAGTCTGGGTCTGTGCGACTAGTTACCAGCACATCACCCGCTTGGAATAGCTCAATTTGCTGTACGTCTACAATTACTCTGGCTACTCCACTGCCAATCAGCGCGCCTACCGCTCTACCAGTAGCGATCGGAGCCGGTCTTTGGCTGCCAGTTAAATGATAACTACGCAGCACCGTCTGAGTTTTCTGGGACTGCACAGTTTCTGGGCGGGCTTGGACAATAAACAGCTCGTCGGTGCAACCATCCTTGGCCCACTCAATATCCATGGGCGTGAGCGTACCACGCACCTGAGAATAGTGATCTTCAATAATGCAAGCCCACTTGGCTAACTGCATAATTTCATCGTCATTCAAAGCAAACCGCTGTCGATCGACTTCTTGCACCGGCACATTTGTAGTTAACTTCATGCCCCCAGTATCGTAGACCATCTTGATTTCTTTGCTGCCTAGGCGCTTGTCAATAATTGGCCGAAAGCCTTCTTGCAGCTTAGGCTTATACACCAAATACTCATCGGGGTTCACAGAACCCTGCACCACGGTTTCGCCTAACCCATAGGCCGCAGTGATCAAAGCCGAATCTTTAAAGCCAGTTTCGGTATCGATCGAAAACATTACCCCCGAAGCAGCTAAATCCGATCGCACCATTTTTTGCACCCCTACCGATAGGGCAACTTCTAGGTGATCAAAATTCTTTTGGTGGCGATAAGAAATTGCTCGATCGGTAAAAATCGAAGCAAAACACTTCCGACAGGCTTCTAACACTCCCGTAATGCCATGCACATTTAAATAAGTCTCTTGCTGCCCTGCAAAGCTGGCATCGGGCAGATCTTCAGCAGTGGCACTCGATCGCACCGCTACATCGGTATCAGCACCGTATTGCAGGCAGAGTTCGCTATAGGCAGCGGTAATCTCAGCTTCAATCTCTAACGAAAAAGGCGTTTCGATCATCAGCAACCGAGCTTTCTTCCCCCGCTCTTGTAGATTAGCTAAGTTATCTACATCCAAATCAGCAAAAAGATGTTGCAGCTTCGCCCCTAACCCACCAGACTCTATGAAACTGCGATAGGCATAGGTGGTAGTGGCAAAACCGAGCGGAACCTTGACCCCCTTACTAGAGAGCTGTTGAATCATTTCGCCCAAGGAGGCATTCTTGCCACCGACGATGCTAATATCGGCAATTCCAACGGCGCTGAGGGGCAATACGAGAGCTGTGGAGTTTAGCATGGTTCTTTTCCTTGAATGCAGAGAAATCGCTGGTCTGTAGCTAGATCTATTTTCCCTGGAAATCAATGTTTTGGATGAGTCGATCGGGCTGACTTTACAAAAATTGACTGTTTCAGACAGTTCTACTAGTCCGAATTTTTATGTTTGCCCTATAATCAAAGGTAAGACAAACGTAGCTTCTAAAGGCTTTGTCAGCTAAGGAGTTTTTGCAGTGAGTTTTTGTCTTTTGGCTAAAATTAATTCTCCCCAGAGGTGATTTTATGAGGTTTTTGCTACCCCTTTCGTTTGAAGAAATTGACGTATTGTCACAGTTGGGCGGCCTACTAGCTCTAATATTGGTTTTGCATTTAGCAGGCGTAACACTTTAGGATCATCTCCTAATAATGCTTGTAATAAATGTTGCAACCCTAGCTATTTTACCATAGTGGCATTTGCCCTGGAGGTTAAATCTATTCTCCTATCTATCACACCATTTAGTAACCATACGTTAACAGGAATGTCATAATTCCTGTTTTTTGTGCTGAATTTATTAGTGATAAGCTAATCTGGCGATCGAACAGTCATGACACCATAGGCATTTGTTGGTAAATATTGACATGCAGCGGCTTGCAGAGCATTGGCATCGATCGATTGAATCTTCTGGGGATAGTTAATGCCTGCCCCCAAATCACCACACATCGCTTGGTAGTAGCCATACATACTGGCACGAGCGCTGGGAGTTTCGTTGCCAAAAATATGACGATTAGCAACTTGGCGACGCACTTGATCGATTTCTTCTGGGCTAATTTTTTGCTGTTGCAAAATCTCAATATGCTCCAAAATTCGCTTCTCTACTTCTGCTAAATTAGCTGTAGGCAACTGCGCCGTCACCCCAAAAATCCCTTGCCAAGCATAAGTGCTATTGCTCACCCCAATGCCTGTCACTAACTGTCGCTCTTCGCGTAAGTCGCGCACCAGCCGCGAAGTTCGGCCTTGTGCTAACACTGCTGACACAATATCCAAAGGGTAAGTTGCTGCTAACTCAGTCATTCCAGGCACCCGCCACATCATGATCAAGCGAGTTTGTTGTAGCTCAGGGTCTACTACGTCTTGACGCACTACTTTAGCGAAAGGTTTTTCTTGAGGCGGTGATGAACTAGCGCTAGCGAACTGGGTGGAGCCTTCATGACTAGAGTAAGTATTGAAACTCTCGGTCACAATATCGATTAAGTCTCGGACGGGTAGGTTGCCCACGGCCACCGCCGTCATCGCCGCCGGTCGATAGTTGCTGGCATGAAAATAACGCATTTGCTGATTGGTTAAGCCTTCAATCACTTGGCTGCTACCCAGGACGGGGCGACGGTAGGGCAAGGTTTCGCAGGCCATTTCGATCGACTGTTGATAAATTCGACGCTGCACATTGTCTGCTGATCGGGCGATTTCTTCCAAAATTACTGGCCGCTCTTGGTCGAAGTCTTTGCTGTCGATCGAAGGATTTAAAACCAAATCTACTTGCAGTGGGCAAAGTTCGGCAAAGTACTGGGGAGCAGTAGTGATGTAATAATTGGTGTAATCTTGGCTGGTAGCGGCGTTAGTGATAGCTCCTCGGGTTTCTACTCGTTTTTCAAACTCTCCTAAACCCAACCGGGGCGTACCTTTGAAAATCATGTGCTCCAAAAAATGTGCCATGCCATTGATGCTATCGCTTTCGATGCGGGAGCCGACATTCAGCCAAATGCTGAGGTTGACGGCATCAACAGGAATGCTTTCGGCAATAATGGTGAGACCGTTGGTGAGTTTGTGGACGGTTGGAGAATTAAGGCTCATGCGATTAGCGGGCGAAGGAGTAGGTGGTTGCAGTTTTTGCGTAGTGAAATAAATGAAGAGATATCGGTGTTTTGGGTCTGGTCATTCTATTCTACCGGAAAGCAGCCGTAAAGCCCCGTACCTTAAGGTCGGGGATATCTGGCGAGCAAATTCAAAGCCCCTAAAACTAAAATATTATTTATGGCTGGTGGTATTCGGTAGCTCCGTAGCGGTTGTGGTAGTAATCTAAAATCTCGCTGGCTCTGCCAAGATCGACTGGGCTGAGCTTACTGCAATCGATCGACAGACCACCAACTTGGCTTTGCAAGTAATCAAAATTAGGATCGGTCTGAGGCAATATTGCTACCTGGATGCTCGATAACTGCCGCAAATGCGCTGCGATCTCGTAATAGACAGCTAAGGGGAGGCGCTCGATCGATAGTGATAGGGTGTCAGACATGAGAATCAGTATTGGTTGCTCTGAACATAATATCTGCCTATCAGCTAAAAGGCTATTTTGTCTGCACCTGCTTGCCTTTAGCATAAGTGAAGCTAGTCAATTACCCGACTCTCGCCTCATGGCAGAGAGCGGGCTTGTAGTAGCCCTAAGCTAGATCTTGCACTGAGCAAGCCAAGCCTGAACCTCTGGGGCT
>JAYSRP010000175.1:0-5805 GCA_043721015.1 Synechococcales cyanobacterium
CCTTGTGGGAGAGGGCTGGGGTGAGGGGTAGCCAATGTGTCCCGCGTTAAATTGGTACCCGGATCAATCATTATGGATGAATCCACTGTTTATCGTTCAATTCGGCGAGAGGTTCAAGAAAAAAGGTCACGGGAGATCGCCCACAAGGTTCTGAAAGAAGGTGTTTCGATCGAGGTTGTGGCTCTTTGTACTGAGTTGTTGATCGAAGAAGTTCAACAAATTCAAAGCCAAATGAACCAGCCTTCACCAAGCTAAACTTGTGCAGGAGCCGTAATCAGGCGAAATCTCTGCTCAGTCTGAGTCAATCGTCAAAAAAGGAGGTTCTATGAATATTAAAACTTCTAATCTACATTGAAAATACAGAGGTTATTAGCCAATGGATACCATAAATCAATATCGTCAAATAGTACAAGATATCCTTAGCGAGTATAGTAGTCGTCGTTCAACAGCCACGATCGATTCTCAATGTAACTTCGACCTGCAACGAGATCATTACTAGGTTGTTAACGTGGGTTGGGAAAACGATCGGCGGGTTTATGGTTGCGTCTTACACCTCGACATCATCAACAACAAAATCTGGCTGCAATATAATGGCACCGAAATTGACATCGCTCAAGAACTCTGTACCAGAGATGTTCCTAAATCTGATATAGTCTTGGGCTTTCAGCCACTCTATCGCCGTCCGATGACTGAATATGCAGTTTCGTGAATCACCTCAAGAAGTTATGGTGCTGAAATCCCTGTGAAGTACGAGATGAACTACTATGCACAGCCATACTCTCCCCAGCTAATCGGTTCAGTAATATCTTTGCATTTAAAAGTCTGCACTTTCCCATTCAGCAAACCATATCTATCTTCCTCGTCGGTGCCATTGGTAATAAAACTGACGCTGCCAATTTTTGAACAGTTAGCTATAATTCTTTTGGCCATCGCCGCTTCTTTTACTTCTTGGCGTAAACCTCTAACAATATTGAGATGCTGCGATCGACCCCGTGGGGGAATACCGTCATTTTTTTCTTGTATCTGATATGTTCTGAATGAATGGACTTTATTTATTGCAGATTTACTTTGAGCCAAGACCGTCGAACATTTCGATGGAGCTGTCATTGATGCTGAGATGTTGACGGGTAGCCAGGAAAAAGCGAAGACTAGAGGTAGTAAGTACTTCATAATTTGGTTAATTAGGTCTATTGAAGCCTGACATCATTGGCAACAAAGAGTTCCCAGCTAGTTTTTAGATTTGATAGTCAGCAAGACTGACCGCAGATAATCTACGTTTTGTGGTTCACCACCATAGCGCCAAGCCACATAAGCCAAAACGATCGGCTCCACTACAATCCCGATCGAACCATCTAAACCATGCCAATGCTCCAACGGAGTCTCGTGTATCTGTCGCACTGGCAACTCCCGCCGCTGTAACATACCCAACATTTGCTGATAGACCTGCTCCATCGGTGGCTGCTGCTTTAACCAGCGCCCATAGCGCCAGCGTCGCCAAGACCGCCACAACATCCAACCGCCAAAAGACAGCACCACTACACCCGCCAAACCACAGATGGCACCAAACCAGCCCTGAGTACAAAAAATCCAGATCGTAATTAACAGCGACAAAATGCCCCCGATCGCCCACGCCAGCCAAGCCGTCACCGGCAAGGGCAACAAACCCGCCACCCAATTCCAAAGCTGTTTCACCACCCCAAAAACCTGACTGTCTTCTACGCTTGGCGGTAATAGTGGATGTCCCGGAATAGGGTCAAAGGCAAACCAGCCTTGTTTAGGAAAATACACCTCAGTTAAAGCATGAGCATCGGTATTTTTTACCTCATACATGCCCGTAAATGGATTGAAATAGCCCGGATCGAAGCCCACTGCTAATCTGGCTGGAATCCCGATCGATCTCAACATCAAAGTATGAACAGTCGCAAAATGGTCCGGATATCCGCCTGCCACACATTCTCCTTTGCTGCTCTTCAACTTGTCCTGACAACGAAACAAAAACCAGTCAGCCAAATCAGCATTAGCTGGTAACTGCGGTAAGTTTACTAAATCTTGGGGGATTTGGTAGTTTTGTTTGAGATGCTGAGCTAAATACAGCGCTTTATCGTAATTATTATCTAAGGGAGTTGTCTCTCGACTCACTTGTGACAGAGTATAGTCGGCCACCAGCTTCTCGGTAAAAGGACGCAGCTTGGCTGCCAAAGCCTCAGGGATTTGCAAATAGTCGGCTAAATCTTTGCGGACACTGCTGATTTTGTAGTTTTCTCCGGCCTTAGTTAAAACCGCCGGATCTCGTTCAGGTACTTGGGAAATTACTGTATAAGTGAAATTAGGCACCAAACTGCCCGGAGCACGCAGGCTACCTTCTCGATCGACCGCCATCTCGGGGGTAGGAAAATACAGTTCATCGGGAGTAGTCAAAGCTGGCAATACATTGGGTAGCTCTGCCACTGTGGTATAGCTTTGGACAATCCGCCGCGACTTGGGATAAGTCGGATTCGGCAGCGTAAACTTACTTGACCAGCTCGAACGCTGTACCTTTTTGGCCTCATCATTTTTGGAGACTACCCAGCCCTGACCTGTATAGCGATCAAACCCCAGCACCCGCCAAAAACCTGGAGACTGAGAGCGCACCCTCATCACCAGTTTGGGCTTCAATACCCCGCGCATATTTTGATTCATACTCTGGTTAAAACCATAGTAGTTACTATCATCAAAAGTATCTGGATCTTCTTTGGTTTCGCCGCTGCCCTGACCGCTGCCCTGACCGCTACCCCCTTGGCCTGCTTGGCTACTTTTTCCTCGACTCTGATAACCCGGATTCACAATTTTGCTGGCATCGAAAGTAGCACTAATGGGCAGCGACCCGCTCATCGGCATACTCTGTACCTGATAGCTAGGTAAACGAGGCATGACTGCGAATACTACTAATCCGAGAGCTACAGCAGTTGCCAGTAGCTTACTTAAGCTTTTTACTGGTAAGGCGGCGGCTTGACCCTGAAACGTTTCCCGCTGGATCTCTAGAATTGGTAGCTTGAGGCGCGATCGATAGTCCAAAACCATTACCGGCAGTGCTAAAGCCAAAAACACCAATAGCATTGGGGCAAAAGCCATAGTTTGCCCGATCGTTGCGGCCACCGAAATTAAAATGACTCCAATAATAATCGAGTAGCCCAAGTCTTTGCGGCGGGGCATATCGAAAGTATGAATGGCCTGTACTTCTACCAGTAACTCGGCCAGCACCATGCGGGTATCGTTCAAGTTACCCAGCAAATTTTGAAAGAAATGAAATAATGCCACCAGCAGCGCAGCGGCCAAAGCAAACTTAATCCCCACTTGGGGGTGCTGACGCTGTCGCCAGCTCCAGGTTGCCCCCACTAAGCTGAGGGGCACTGCCCAAAGGCTCATTTGGGTATCGGCGGCTACATCGGTGGCGATGATGCCGATCGATACCATCAACTGAATCAACACCCGCAGCAGCAGCGAGTTTTCGGGATCGACTATCGGGCGAGCAGAAAATAGTCGATGGGCTGTCATGGGTAAGATTTTTAAGAGGCAGGAGGTGGCGCTTCTTTAGTATTCCCAGTTAAGACCTGATTTGTTTCATCTGTAGTTTCTGGCGTAGATATTTTTTCGACCACCTTTTCAACAGCCAAATCACCACTGGGTTCGTTGCCGTAATCCTTTACTTCTGTTTCCCAGGGGAAAAGAGGAGGCTCTTGATCGACTGCGGTTGTCAACTGTTTCTTCATTAAAAAATACACGCGCTTATTTACCATTGCTATTTACCTCCATGCAGCTAAAACTGACGAAACGATTGACAAGTTTGATTGTTAAAGTCAAAACTGCTGTCAGATCATTTCGTGACATCCCTACCAGATGAGACTGGAGTTCTGTTAGCTACACCGAAGACACTGTTCTGAATGGAATATTCCAAGCCCTGAGGCCGTGATCCGGCATGATTGGGAATCCGGAAACATCGCGTTAAAATAGGCTTTCTTCCCAATTTGGCTCATGACTCTCACCCAACAAATCCAAAGCCTGGTCGAAGCGGCTCCGGCTGACCTTCAGGTATCGATCGCCGCTTTAGCTCCAGCTCTAGAACAGGCAGCGATCAAACTCAAACACCTGCAATACTGTTTCGGAGTCAGCGCCACCGGCGAATGGCTGGCTACCACTCTCCAAAACCGCCAATCTCAGCAAGAAATCACAGTGGTTTATTGCTTTGCTAAGGCTACCGACCTTCAGGTCTTTTATCAAGAAGCTGTCGTTTCAGCCGAACTGCCGGTGATTGATCTGCTGTTTCAGTTGACGGCGCTGGATGATATCGATCGGCTGGTTTTCTTTGATAGCGCTGACACTAGTCGAGGAAAACCTGTGAGTAAGCTGGATTTACAGCGATCGATCGAAAAACAATTAAAATCGGCTGCTACCTTGCCCCCAGATTACTTCTGTTAATTTCTCTGACCGTAATATATAGATTTGTATAAATCAATATATCGAAACATTGCGAAAGCTTCATATATGCAGGCATCAAAATTAACATATTAAGTATCACCGCTCCCGGATTTCTTTTGCTGGCATCAGCCCAAAAGTCCATTCCGCCTAGCTGCTGGATAAATCCTCTTCAATAAAATATTTAATAAGATTATGAGCAACATCACAAAATATCGGATGGTCTGCACGCTCTCTTTTAGCGATATCTATGGTCAGATCGTGGTGTGGTTAATGGTAATTTTCGTGAGCTTGGCCTCGGCACTATCTCTGTGGAGCAGCGCCCGCCAAATCTATGCGATGGCCACGGTTGGTCTAATTTTGGTGCTGTCGCTACCGTTCTTGCTGTTTGCCTTTGTCACCACTCTATTGAACCACTTAGAGTTTTTGCCGCTAGAAGACACCGAGACTACTCGCACCACTTCTCGGACTCTAGCTGGGACTGCTAGTCGCTAAAAAATTATGAACGAAAGAGCGGTCTAAAAAGGCCGCTCTTTCGTTCAAGCCAGTACTAGATATTAGCGATCGGCCAACTGCTTTCCCGCTGATAAGTATTCATATCAGTAAACTTGCGCAGCTCCACCCGCGAAAAAGATAGCTCGGGGGCAGCCTCGATCCACTGGAGATTGAGATCTTGCAAAGTATGGCTCAAAGCCTGTCGATCGAACTCTTGCTGCACGTTGCCAAAGTAAGCAATGGTAATGTGACCGGTGAAATGATACTGCTGCTCTACCCCCAAATCCATCAAGCCTGGGTTTTGATAAACCGATCGGCGGAAAGCCAACACTCGATCGTAGCTTTCTTCATTGGCGGGCACTAAGCTCACCGAAATTGCTCGTGGGCGCAGCATTAAACCCATCACCTGCCAACGCACTGGCTCGGTACTACTGGCCTGATACCCGCTCATGCCAGCGGCAATTTGCTGACAAAGATTTCCTTCAAAAGTTGGATCTTTGTCGGCCAGAGCATGATAAGAATTATCCCAAACCAAATCGGCCACTGTCATATGGAAACTATCTGGTGCCACCAAAGCCACTAAATCGGGGGCAACCTGTTTGACGATTTGCTCCTGGCACCGCCCTAAATTCTCATAAAGGCTCCGATTGGCAGCATCTTCGTTGGCTGTAGGCGTAATAATTGAATACCCCGGAAAATCCATCGGCACCCGCTGCGAGCCTTGCAGCGCAAACTTCGGTGATTCTTGTAAAGTATTGACCTGCGTGGCATAGGTGTCGGGCAACGTCAGTTTTGCCACTCGATTGAGGTAGCTATGGTAATTATCATCCATGTTCGATCGACTCCTTGGCTGTTACA
>JAYSRP010000176.1:0-14415 GCA_043721015.1 Synechococcales cyanobacterium
GCTCTGCGCTCCCGAATTGCCATACATTCCTGGATTGCTCTGCGCTCTCGAATTGTCATATGTTCCTGGAGTGCTCTGCGTTCTCGAATTGTCATATGCTCCTGGATTGTTCTGCGCTCCCGAATTGCCATACATTCCTGGATTGTTCTGCGCTCCTGAATTGCCATACATTCCTGGATTATTCTGTGTTCCTGAATTGCCATACATTCCTGGATTATTCTGCGTTCCCGAATTGCCATACATTCCTGGATTGCCTTGCATCACTGGATTACGCTGAATTCCCGGATTATTTGGGATGACTGGATTACTCTGCATTCCTTGATTGGCTTGCGGCATGGAGGGAATTTCTTGATTCCATGGCATCATTGGTTGCTGGGTAGAGGGGATCGCTGTACCCGACAGCTCCGTTTGCGCCTTTGGCAACCGACTCTGGGGATCAAACAGCGTTAAAGCTTGGTCGATCGATAGCTCATTGCGCACCAGCCGTGATAGACCATCATTGCTGGGCAAATATTTCACCAATCGCACGGCACTATCGGCCACCTGTCCCTGATCATTCAAATACTCCAGCTTCAGCACATTTACCCCCGGTCGTAAACCTCTGAGATAAATTGGCTCATCCCGGTTTACCTCAAAACTTTGTTCGTTCACCGTTGCTCGCACCCGCCAATCGGCGATCGGCCGCAGAGGATGCTGTGCATCAATATGGCTAGGGGCATTGGCCACATAAAAATCTAGGAGCCAAGGCTCGGCTCCCACTTCCGTTGGCTGTACCGAAATCAACTGGGGTGTTTGAGCATTGGGGCTATCTGTGGACTTAGCCAATACATGAAAAGTCACCTGAGCAAAAGCCTGAGGATTTTTCCAGCTTTCATGCCAGGGCTTGTTGGCCAAAACTTGTAAAGTGTGTGTGCCCGGAGATAGATTGCTGAGAGTAATTGGTGTGTTTAAGTCATAGATAGATTCTGTTGGCACTCGATCGAGCAATAAATGCAGGTGTGGCCCTAAGCCCAACTGAGAATTCTTAAAAATTGGTGTCCCGACTACCTGTAACTGCACCGCCACAGTCGTATCGGCAATGACTTCTTCGGGTCGCGGACTCACAATATATACCTGGGGTGCTACCGCTGCTGCCTGGTTTAACTGGGTAATTACTATTGGTGCCGAAGCCTCACTCAACCCACTAGTTGTCCAGCCTTCCAATGCCTCGACGGGACTAGTATGCCACCAAGCTAGCAACGCCAACAGCATTGCCCAAGCGAACCCCGTCATTTTGTGTCTTTTTTTCATGCCCCTAAACTCCCCCAAAAATAAGATGTAAATCCTTACCCTGTCTGCAATAGCCCATTATAAGCGGCACCGTACCGCCCCGATCGTCTGAGCACTGATCACAAAATATTTGGATAGAGTGCTGAAATATTGAACCGAGGCAAGGTAACATACTGTCTGGCATAGTTTTTGACCAGCATTGGCAAGGAAATCTGCAGAATGAATATGCACGACATGGCGATCGACGAAATCATAGCCAGAGAGATTTTAGACTCTCGTGGTAAGCCAACCGTAGAAGCCGAAGTCTACCTCACAAATGGTGGCATTGGCATAGCGCAAGTGCCTAGTGGTGCCTCCACCGGCAGCTTTGAAGCTTGTGAGCTACGAGATGATGACCCCAAGCGCTATGGCGGCAAGGGCGTGCTTAAGGCTGTAGCCAACGTCAACGATCAAATTGCCCCAGAGCTGTATGGCATGAACGCCTTCGACCAGCAGGGCATCGATCGAGCCATGATTGACTTAGATGGCACTGCCAACAAAACTAATTTGGGAGCCAACGCTATTTTGGCCGTTTCTTTGGCCAATGCCAAAGCTGTTGCTAACGCTTTAGGCATCCCGCTCTATCGCTATTTGGGTGGTCCCGCCGCCAGCTTGTTGCCAGTGCCCTTAATGAACTTAATCAACGGTGGTGCCCATGCGGCTAACAACGTCGATTTTCAAGAATTTATGATTGTGCCGGTAGGCGCACCATCTTTCCGAGAAGCTTTGCGCTGGGGATCAGAAGTATTTGCCTCCTTGAGCAAAGTGCTGGCTGCTAAAAATATGTTGACTGGCGTGGGTGACGAAGGCGGCTTTGCGCCGAACTTAGGCTCCAATCAAGAAGCTTTAGATCTGTTGCTGGCGGCGATCGAGCAAGCGGGCTACAAACCGGGCGAGCAAATTGCCTTGGCTTTGGATGTGGCGGCCAGTGAATTCTACGTTAACGGTAACTATAAGTACGATGGCTCTGAGCACACCCCTGCCGAGTTTATCGATTACTTAGCCGGTCTGACTAGCAAATATCCGATCGTGTCGATCGAAGATGGTTTGCATGAAGACGACTGGGCAAATTGGCAGGCGCTTACCAAGAAAATTGGCGACAAGGTACAGCTCGTGGGTGATGACTTATTTGTAACCAACGAGACTCGCTTACGCCAAGGCATTGAGCAATCTGCGGCCAACTCGGTGCTGATTAAGCTCAATCAAATTGGTACTCTCACCGAAACTCTGAACACGATCGACCTAGGCACTCGCAACGGCTACACCTCAATTATTAGTCATCGTTCTGGCGAAACTGAAGACACGACTATTGCTGATCTGGCAGTAGCCACTCGGGCTGGTCAAATCAAAACCGGCTCCCTGTGCCGCAGTGAAAGAGTAGCCAAATATAATCGCCTGCTGCGCATCGAAGATGAATTAGGGGCTGCGGCTACCTACCGAGGACAATTTAGATAAAAAGTACTCGGATGCCCAAACCATATTGCAAGTGATATGGTTCGGGCGCATCACTTACATAACAATTTGTAAATTATTTAGAAGATCCTCGGACACTAGTGCTACATCGAGTAGTATAATTGTGTATACGAGGATACATTTTTAGGCTAGTAATTGTGCCGCCCGTCACACCAGACAGGTAAAAATTCCCTTACTCTGTCTGTATTCTATGTATTTCCTCAAGGATGATCTATTATCTAGATAATCGTGAAGGACAACAGCGTGTTAGATTTATTGCGACCATAGAGTGTCGTCAATAATACATCTAACATGTTAGAATTAATAAGTGCAAAGACAGAGACTGATAAGTTACCAACCTAACTTAGAAAGTTAACAAAATTCCTCGTTTTACCTTCGACTCTTCTGTTCTCTCCTGTGTATTGAATCACCTAGCAGTGTTTTTATCCACATATAAATTAACAGCCGAGCAATGGAATTTGAGTTACCAAAAGTCTCATCTAGACTACAATGTTGCTCATGTAACACATTGCATGAGGTTAATATTTCAGCCTAGAAGTGTATCTGAAGTTACCAACCTAAATATATTGCTCCAAAATTATGGTTTTCCTAGAATCTAACGCCTTACCCATTTCTGTTGATCCGCGTGTGCCGATTACGATCAATTCGCAAATCGCCGAGCAGATTAAACTCCTGATTGCCATTGGAGTTTTACACGCCAATGATGCCTTACCAACTGTTACCCAGTTAGCCAAGCAGCTCAGTGTTAACCACAACACGATCGCGGCTGTTTACAATGACTTAATCGTTGCTGGCTATTTAATGGCACAGCGCGGTAAAGGAACTTTTGTCGCCAATACCCAGGCGGTTCAAAGCATTGTTACTTACCGTCAAGTTTACGAACTGTTAGAGCAAAACTTCACCTCGGCTAGCGGCTTAGGCATGACTGCCTCGGCTTTTGGCTCGGCAGCTTATGCTCAAGCAGTGATGGTCAGCCAACGCCAAGTTCAAACCATTAAGGTGGCTTTTGTTGATCGGCTTCAGCACCTACCTAAAATGCACGGCGTTCTCAAATCTGAATTAGGCATTGAGCCAGATTTGATCGACCTAGCCGTTTTAGAAGGCAAAGCGGGCGCTGGCAAACTTGATGAAGCTGATTTAGTAATCACTCTGGCTCAGCATTTAGAAACAGTCGATAACTTCGTCAGCGACGACCAAGAAGTAATCATCTTGGACATCAAGCCTAGCTTATTGCTGTTGGCTGAAGTTTCGGCTCTGCCACTGCACACCGAAGTAGCCACGATCGGCAACAATGCCGCTGAAGCCGAAATGATTCAGCAAGTGTTGATCGATGCTGGTGTTACCCACGTCAATTACCGCACTACCACTGCTAAAGAAGTTGGCCAAAAACCCAACTCGATCGCTAGTGCGGCTGTGGCAATTGTGGCTCCCGAGATTCCAGATAGCGCTTTGTCTGGGGTTAGCAACAGTGTGAAGTTGGTTCCTTTCAATATCAACATTGAGCAAGCCAACTTACTGCTGATCAAAGCTCGTTTGGGCACCATCAAATCGGCGAAGAACTTAGGCTAAGTTTTAAAACTGTTGTCTAAAATAAAACCCCTTCACATCTGAAGGGGTTTTATTTTTTGTGAGGTCAAAACCTCAAACTTATTTAGCGATCGCCGCGCAAACGAAGTGACCGGTTCTGCAAGGCAAAAAAACTAGCCAAGGACAACAAGCCAATAATGCCCATTAAACCAGCAGCAGGTGTACCAGCACCGGTAATCCAGTCTGGCAAACGGTTGGTGTATTTCACCATTTTCCCCACATCCATCAAATACACCACTCCAATGATTCCGGAGTGGAGGCCGATCGAAACCCCCAACAGGTTCTGCTGACTGCGCTTCGCCCAGACTAACAGTAGCCCTAATACAGTAAGTCCCGGAAACTGTGGAAACATTGCCAGCATTGTACTGAGCGGTTTAATAAAATGCGTAGCTGCAAAAAATAGTGCCGTGCTCCACAGCGACACCGACAGAGAATAATCGGCTTCTAACTCAGTTAATATCCAGCCTCGAAACACCAGCTCTTCGATAAAACCAACTCCCACCGAACTGAGTAAACCACCACCCAGTAGCTCACCCAAGGGCATAGTCACAGGCTGCCATTCCAATAAGCCCAGCAACCCCTGAATAAAATAGAGCAGCAGTAAAGAAGAAAAACCCATTCCCCAGCCCTGCAAAAACCCTAAAACACTGCGCTGATTGCCTACCAACCCAAAAAAGCTAAAAGGCTTCTGTCGCCCATAAACCGCCTGATTCCACCAGGGCAGCATCATAATAAACATCACCCCCAAGCCACCATTCACCAAAATATTTAGCAGATTCAACACGCCCGGATCGGCCATATCGCGGGCAGTATGGAAATAGCCATAAATTACCCCAGCAAAAGGTGCCCAGCAAATTACCAGCACCAGCAAGAAAACCAAAATTCTTACCGGTGCTGGCAGGTTAGCGATCAATCTCAATTTTTTATGCAAGCTAGCCCTCAGGCTCGATCGTACTAGTCAAACCATGGTTTTGCAGGGTTTCGCAGTAGAACTCGGCATGCTCTAGTTCACAGGTAATCACCAAGGCCATCCCGTTGTTGTGGGCTTCCATCATAATGCTCACGGCCTGGGGCTGGCTGAGATTAGGAATGGTACTAATCAACACCTGAGAGACATATTCCATGCCATTAAAATCGTCATTGTGCAGCAGTACTCGGTACTTGGGGGCAAGCTTACGAGTCGTAGAGGGTTTTTGGATGGTTTCAACTGACATTTTTGTTACTTCCTCTTATCTACTGAAATAGTCAAAAAATTTTCTGCACCTGTGCTCGAATTGAGCAAGATACAGATGGTTCTAAAGATAGCATTTTTCATTCCAGATTGCAGGATTCGGTAACAATATCCAGCAATCCCAAATTCAGACTCCTGGTAATAAGCCAGATTGATACTGTGACTTACCCCTATTGAGAAGGATGCATCTGATATCGGAAACCCCTATTAGGCTGAAAATGTCAAGTGCTGCCATTATTTCAACGATGTTGCTGCCAGCATGAAATACAGAGTACAATCCCCTGCTCACCTAGACTGATCATTTGTTGAGGACTAATTTCTAGGCTACACTCTTGATCATATTCATAGTTTCTCCAAATGCTAAGGTGATCTCTTGTCACGCCGATTTTTGCGAGTTCATCATATTTTCCGTGCAACAAATTTAGAAAACCTTGAAAAGCTTCGGTTGGCTTGATGTCGTCTTCAACAAGCCATTCCCAAAAACTGCTTTCTGTATCACTAGAAACTTTTCCTAGTGTTTTTTCAATTTCCTTAACAGTAGTTTGACTGCACCGGATTCTTAGCGCATAGGTGTCTTTCATAATTCAAGGTACTTCAGTGCTAGTTAAAACATTTGGTTGATAGGGAAATCAACTCCACCATTACTTTTGGAGATAATCATCTGCTGATAGTTCTGTAATGAAGCTCTTACCCTTAAAATCACCTGTTCCGGTCAGAACAATTTTTTTACTCATTACCTTGATATCCGGGTTGCTGCCAACTTTCTTCGCATAATCTCCAGCAGCCCCCAGAATCTTTTTCTTAATTTTGGAGTGATATTCTTGCCTATCTGCATAATAGCTTTCTCCAAAATACAGATTATCACTGGCCGCAACAAAATTTTGGAGGATAACAGCATCATTACCTACTATTGAAGCATTATGCGCATTGACCATCAATGTATTACTAAGACTAATCATGCCAAAAAGCAGCAAGAACGATGGACAGTATAGAAACAAACTCTTTAGTCTCATAGTAAAACACTCAATTATGTACGTTACTATGTAGACTAGGGCATTAATGAGAATATGTCAATTTTTAGCTGTCTAACGAATTTTTTGACAAAATTCACTCTTGATTCTTGTGTCTGTGTGATGTTTAGATCCAAATGCTTGGGACTGAGAAGGACTGAAGTCTCTGAAAAAGGATATTTAGCGCCCCGTCTAGTGGGGTATGATGTGCTACGGAAGTTCACTGAAAACTAGTCGATACAGACGCTTCATGACAGACGCTGCTAGATAGGCGCTTCAACGGGGCGCTAGACGAGAGCAAGCTAAATCCATTGCATTACAAGGAAACTCTTGGAGGAGAAATTGAACCATATGAACTTTTCGATCGCTACGCTGCTCTCGCATTTTCCCGATGAAAAGCCGGTTGCCCCTAAGTTATTAGAAAAAAAGTTGGGCTGCGAAGACGACAATAGCATTTCTCAGCTAAGCCTAGTGCTGGAAGTGTTAGATCGAATTGGCGTACTGGCCAAAGACAAGGGCAAGTTTCGGAAACTTGCAGAAGAAGACGTAGTAGAAGCCAAGCTACGCTGTTCTAGCAAAGGTTTTTGCTTCGCCATCCAAGATCAAGAAGGTGCCGAAGATATTTATGTGCGCGAAAGCCACTTGGGCAACGCTTGGAACGGCGATCGAGTACTAATTAAAGTAATGAAAGAAGGCACTCGGCGACGCAGCCCCGAAGGCACAGTCAAGCTGATCTTAGAGCGCGCCAACCCCTCGCTGCTGGGCAGACTCAAGCAGTTAGAAGATCAGAGCTTTAGGGCAGTGCCCCTAGACGATCGGCTGCTCTGTGAAATCGAAATTGTTCCTGGTCAGCTAGATATAGCAGGACTTGCCGATAACTTAGTACAAGTCGAAGTGATCCGTCATCAAATCGGCCAAGAGCCGCCCTTGGGCAGAGTAGCCCGAATTTTGGGTGTCAGCGCCGAAACGGCTTCGGAGATTGATATTGTTTGCTGTAAACACGATCTGCATCCAGATTTCGCGCCAAATGTTATTGCTGCTGGCGAAGCCCTGCCGCGCAAAGTTACCGCCAAGATGTCCAAAAATCATAAAGATTTTACCGATGTCATGACTTTTTCGATCGCCGAAGAAGATCTCTACTGGGAAAATGCTTTTAGTGTGGAAGCCCAAGATGATGGCACTTGGCAAGTTGCCGTCCATATCTCAGATGTGGCCAGCTATCTAACTACTGATGACCGACTTGATCGAGAAGCTCGTCGCCGGGGCACCTCGGTATATGTGGGCGACTGCACCGTGCCCATGCTGCCCCCAGTGGTGCAACAGATTTGCTCCCTGACTCAAAATGGCTCTCGACTGGCAATGTCGGTGATTTTGGCGATCGATGCCGATGGTGTTGTGAACACTTTTGAAATTCAGCCCAGCCTGATCACCGTTAACTACCACCTTAATTTTGCCAACTTAGACATCATCATGGCTGGTGATAATGGTGATCTGCCCTTTGAAGACGCGGTTAAAGTGCGAGATCTACTGCTAGCGATCGCTCCCAAGCTGCGCGAACAGCGCCAGATGCGCGGCGGACTTAGCGTAGATCTGCTGACATCTCAGACCCGCTTTGCCGATGAAGGTCGGTTGGGAGCCGTGTTTGTAAATGAACCTCGATCGCTGGCTGCCGAAATCTCGATCGCTGCCAACCAAGCAATTGGTACTCATCTTCAGGCATTGGGTGTACCGGGCATCTATGCTGTGCAACATCAGCCAGAAGGAGTAGAAGTTGGAGACTTAGTCAGACTCACTCAAAACCTCGGACTTATTGCTGAAGCCGAGCCAGAAGCCCTGGCACCAGATCTGCATTCCATTGCTCAAACCTTCCCCCAATCCAGTGTCCCTCGGGTGCTGAACTATATTCTTAAATCGATGCTCAAAACTAGCATCTACAGCGCCCAGCCCGGAAATCACTTTGGTTTAGGCTTAGCTGATGGATATTTACACGGGGTTTCGCCGATTAGTCGCTATGCTGATTTGTTAAATCAGCGGGTTTTGCACGAGGTCTTTAGCAGCGGCAAAGATCGTAAAACTGCTCGATCGAAAGAAGTCCTCGACCTGCACAGCAGCACCTGCCATGGTCAAATTGCCTGGGAAGTGCTCAAACCAGCCATTCAGCAAGAGCTAGCCGCCCAAATTAGCGGAGCAATTTCGCACCTGAACGATCGAGAAAAAGTCGCTCAAGATGCCGAAAATGATTTGCAGGGCTTACAGAAAGCCGAACAGATGAAATCTCGCACTGGGGAGGTCTTTCAGGGCTTAATCGTCGGGGTGCAGTCCTATGGTTTCTTTGTAGAAATTGACGACTTCTTAGTGGAAGGTCTCGTCCATGTCAGCTCCCTCAAAGATGACTGGTACGAATTCCGTCCGCGCTATGCTTGTTTAGTCGGGCGCAAAAATCGCACTACTTACCGCCTAGGCGATCGAGTAGAAGTTCAGGTAAAAAATGTGGACTATTATCGTCAACAGATTGACCTGGTAACAGTGGCGAGTACGCTGATCTCGGATGAAACTGCTACAGAATTTGAAGAAATCGAATAAAGGGATGGATTATGGTGACTAACTCGATCGATAAAATCTTGGCTACCGGTGAAGTGGGTGCCACCATTACGGTCAAAGGCTGGATTCGCAGTAAGCGCGAATCTAAGGGCTTTGCCTTTGTAGACGTGAACGATGGCTCTTGCATGGCGAATATTCAGGTGGTGATCGCCCAAACCGTGCCAGACTACGCCAACCAGATCAAGCGTTTGAGCACTGGTGCCTCGGTGGAGTTCCAGGGCAGCCTGGTCGATTCTCCAGCCAAGGGGCAGCGAGTAGAACTCCAGGCTACGGCTTTGGAAATCTTTGGTGAGTCCGATCCAGAAACCTATCCCCTCCAGAAAAAACGTCACTCTTTTGAGTTCTTAAGAGAAATCGGTCATCTGCGTCCTCGTACCAATACCCTCGGTGCGGTGTTTCGGGTGCGTAATGCTTGTGCGGCTGCGGTGCATCAGTTTTTTCAAGAAAAAAGCTTTCTGTGGGTACATACCCCAATCATCAGCGCCAGCGACTGCGAAGGTGCCGGGGAAATGTTCAACGTCACCACTCTGAATCCCGATAAGCTGCCGCGCACTGCCGATGGCAAAGTCGATTACAGCCAAGATTTCTTTGGTCGCCAAGCTTTTTTAAGTGTTAGTGGTCAGCTAGAAGCCGAAATTATGGCGATGGCTTTTAGTAATGTTTATACTTTTGGTCCCACCTTCCGGGCAGAAAATTCTAATACTTCGCGGCACTTGGCAGAGTTTTGGATGATTGAACCAGAGATGGCTTTCTGTAACTTGCAAGGCGATATGAACTTGGCTGAGGAGTTTTTGAAGTATGTCTTTAAGTACGTAATGGAAAAATGCCTGCCGGACATGGAGTTTTTCCAGCAGCGGATTGATGATTCGGTATTGGCCACCGCTGAGAATATTATTAATAACGATTTTGCCCGGTTGACCTACACTGAGGCGATCGAAATACTTAAAAAAACTGATAAGACTTTTGAGTATCCAGTAAGCTGGGGGCTAGACCTACAGTCAGAGCACGAGCGCTATTTAGCCGAAGAAGTCTTTAAAAAGCCCACGATTTTGACAGATTATCCGGTAGAAATCAAAGCTTTTTATATGCGCCTGAACGACGACGGCAAAACCGTAGCGGCAATGGATATTTTGGCTCCCAAAATTGGCGAAATTATCGGTGGCTCCCAACGAGAAGAACGCCTAGACGTGTTAGAGAGTCGGATTACTGCCCAGGGCTTAAATCCCCAAGAATACTGGTGGTACTTGGATCTGCGTCGCTATGGCACAGTGCCTCATGCTGGTTTCGGTTTGGGCTTCGAGCGTCTGGTACAATTTATGACCGGGATGACTAACATCCGAGATGTGATTCCTTTCCCCCGTGCGCCCTTGACTGTTGAATTTTAGAGAAAAACTGAATTTTAGAGAATAACACTATGACCACTCAGTACCCCGAAAATCTCCGCTATACCGATACTCATGAGTATGTTGGTCTAAACGGCCAAGTGGCCACAGTGGGTATTACGGCTTTTGCGATCGATCAATTGGGCGATATTGTTTTCCTAGAACTCCCGGCGGTAGGCAGCACGGTCACTCAAGGCGAAGCTTTTGGCACGATCGAATCAGTCAAAGCCGTAGAAGATCTTAAAGCTCCTGTCAGCGGTAAGGTGCTCAAAGCCAATCAGGCCATGGTCGATGCTCCTGAAGAGCTAATCAATGAACCATACCAAGCTGGCTGGCTAATTGAAATCGAAGTTAGCAATGCCAGTGAAATGGATAACATGATGACGGCAGCAGAATATCGATCGAAGGTTGAAGGTCAGTAGTTCGGCAACTACTTGTTTCCAGTCGATACCACTGGGTTGGTTGGATAGGCTTTGTTCGCATCAGCATAGATCTTCAAAGCTATAGACATTTGGTGGTTTGCATTATCACCCTGAGCTTCAAACCATTCCAAAATATCTTTATCAACCGTTAACGTGACGGTTTTTTTAGTGCGGGGAGATCGACGAACAACCGCTTTAGCAAACATTTCTGGCGTAACTTCTGGGCAATCCGAAAAGTCAATATCTTCGTCAGACATTGCATCTAGTCTTGCCCAGTCGGTCTTAGACTTGCTCGAAATAGTTTCGTCGCTCATGTTTGGTCGCTCTCCTTTATCAAGCATTTTTCCTTATCCCACTCAAAATCCATGCAATTAATCTCGATAGAAATTATTTAATTGGCTTTAATCCCTCACGATAATCATAGTAAACTTTTTTGCGCTGATATTTATCATCGAATAGCAGCGGCCAGTCTTTGAGCTTCATCCAGTTAGTAATCCAACTATCTCCATCACCCACGTTCCAATGAGTAATGCCATAGCGCTGCTTGTTGGGAACCAGGCGCTGATATTCTTGAGCAATAAATTTATACTTTGCACCCTGCTGTTTTTGTAGTTGAGGGCTATAAACTAAATCAGGGTTCTTTTTCCAATTAGAAACC
This sequence comes from Synechococcales cyanobacterium, assembly GCA_043721015.1. GTDB lineage: Bacteria > Cyanobacteriota > Cyanobacteriia > Cyanobacteriales > Chamaesiphonaceae > JAAFHZ01. The sequence continues at coordinate 11,673 of JAYSRP010000176.1, forward strand.
AGTACGTCTAATTCTGAAAGATGCACCAACAGGCCGGTTTTTGCCGCGCTGCTGATTGCGCGGGTAATCCTTTCTTCGGTGGCGTTCAGATCTAAATGAAACTGTAAACCCAAACCATCGATCGGAATTTTGCGCCGTTTAAAATCTGCCACCATTTTAGCGATCGCTGCTACCTTGCGGGGCTGGGTATCTTGGCCATATTCGTTGTAAAACAGCAAAGCCTGGGGGTCTGCCGCATGAGCATATTGAAAAGCTCTGGCAATATAGTCTGGGCCTAAATTTCTTGCCCAAATGCTGCCATTGTCATTTTCTACTGAAGGATTAGCATGATGGTTGGCCATCCGCAGGGTGCCATCATCGTTCAGCCCCTCATTCACCACGTCCCAAGATTTCACTTTGCCCTTGTAATGACCCACCACTGTTTGAATGTGGGTTTTCATCACTTTTTCCCAGGCGGCTTTGTCGCCTTTAAATTCTTTGAGCCACTTGGGCAAAGCATCGGGCTGATGCCAAAGCAAAGTATGACTATGTACCCGTTTGCCGTTAGCTACTGCCCAGTCCACTAAGTAATCGGCTTTGGTGAAGCTATAGCGATTTGGCTCGGGGTGGATCGAAACCCATTTTTGCTCGGTTTCGGGGGTAATGCTGTTATACTCGGTTTTAATGACCTGCCGATATCCAGGGCGCTGCTCTAACAACGAAGGATCACAGCCTACGCCGATCGGGAAAGAGGCCACCTGCCACAAAGCTTGATCTGGAGCATTCTTTGCCGCCAACCAAGGCATTTGACAACCGCTGGATAACCAGAGGCTTAATGCTATCACTGTCACAATCAAGTAATGTTTAAGCCGCATTTGGTAACAGGAGCTTAGCTGCCCGTAAGATTCAGCCTACCTATGTTAGCAGCACCCAAATCAGATTTCTACCACCATCACTTGCCTTGTGAGTGATCGCCGCCCCCAGCAGTGAGTTATCCTGACATAATTATCTACTGATTTTGCGCCCAGGCTAAGCATTGAGCCAATGACTCTTGCATTTTTGCTGGTGAAGCATGAAAGCGGCGACCGTGGCCGGGGAGTACCCAGCTAAATTGATACTGGGTGAGTTTTTGTAACGAAGTTAACTGTGCTGGCCAAGAATACCAACAGACTTCTGGCCAAGCATAGAGGTGTTGTAGTTCTTCGCTGTAGGCTAGGTGATCACCGGTAAACAGAAATTCGTTGCGATATAGCAGTGCGGTGTGGCCTTTGCTATGGCCGGGGACAGGGATGATTTGTAAGTCGGGCAACCATTGAATAGTTTCGGTGCCGGTAAGTTTTTCTTCGACTTCTTGGGTGTCGTTATTAACATCGTCTTGATGGATAACGCGGGTGCAGCCAAATCGATCGTGAAATTTTTGGTGGTCGGCTATGTCGTCCCGGTGGGTGAGATACAGGTATTTTATGCCGCCCAGTTCTGCGATTCTTTTTACTAGGGGTGGAGTGAAGCGGGGTGAATCGATCAATACATTGCCGGTGGGGAGCTGAATTAAGTAGCTGGCAGCAGCATAAGATTTTTCGGAGTGGTAGCCGCAGTGATAGACGTTGTCGGCGATAAGAATTGGCAAACTGGCTTGGGCAGTGCGGATTTCTGGGGGTGGGTTGGTGGTGCCGATCGATGCGGTAGGGCAAGATAGTAATGCTTGTAATGCCTGCAATCTGGTGGCAGGATCAAGGGGCTGCTGGTATACTGCCGACATGTTGCCGCTTTGGTGAAACACTTGGGGAGCCATCCAGCGACAGGTATCGCAATCGATGCAGCTAAAGTCTACATAAAAGTCTCCGACGATGTTTTCGGGGCGACGATTAGCGAGGTGAGCCATAATATTCTCCAGAGTCTCTGTTTAATATTTTATATTGATCGGCTGGAAATTAGGACAGTCCACATAAAAAATGATCCATCAATAAAACCATTGAAAAGGCGTTCCCTGAGCGGCTTGCGCTGAGCGAAGTCGAAGTGAGCCGAATGGGAGCGCCATTGAACTCATCGAATTCATCGAATTCATCGGGGTGGGATTCGGCTCCGCTCACCCACCCAATCATCGTTATTTGAGGAAATTTTGAATAGATCAATCGTTTTTGGGCCTAATCTTAGAGCATAGACAAAAATAATTTGATCGGCTGAGCAACTATTAATTGCTGCCCAAAGATATAAAATTTCGCTGAGCACCAAGCAAAATTCGAGCTTCTGCTCGATGAATTCTTTTAAACTATGCTTTTTGCTGATAACGTCGTTTTTTGAAAAAAAAATTGACGCGCAAAGCGCGAATCTATGTAAAGAGTAAGAGGGTAAAAGAGCCGAGAATTACAATGTCCTCGCTCGACTCACTACTCGAAACCCCACAAAGTTGTTACGGAATACAGGAACGGTGAGGGAGTTGCGAGCAGCCGAACGACAGTAGCCAGGAGAGTTGTACCACGAACCGCCGCGCAGCACTTTGTCGTCACTATTGCCTTTCATCCAAGCAGAACCATCTTGCGGCGCTCCTTGATAGTTATCATGCCAATTATCTTGACACAATTCCCATACATTTCCATGCATGTCATACAAACCAAATGCATTTGGTTTGTAAATACCAACATTTGTCGTTTCTCTTGCATTTCCATCAAAATTAGCTAGCTCTGAAGTTGAAACGTCACCGAAATAAAAATCAGTCAAAGTTTTAGCTCTGCAAGCATATTCCCACTCTGCTTCACTCGGTAAA
>JAYSRP010000177.1:0-14413 GCA_043721015.1 Synechococcales cyanobacterium
TACAGTTCCGAACAAGAAGACAGCCATCGCCAAAGGACGACGGAAAGGGTTTTGGAATTTGTTGACGTTTTCTACGAAAGGCACAATCAACAGACCCAAGGGAATACCAGACATAGCAGCGATTCCTAACAGCTTGTTAGGCAATACCCGCAGCATTTGGAATGCTGGCCACAGATACCACTCTGGCAAGATTTCCAAAGGAGTAGCAAAGGGGTTAGCCGCTTCGCCTTGCACCGCAGGGTCAAGAACAGCTAGAGCTACACAGCAGCCGATCGTGCCAAAAATTACGATCGGGAATACGTACAACAGGTCGTTAGGCCAAGCTGGCTCACCATAATAGTTGTGACCCATACCTTGGGCTAGCTTCGCCCGCAAACTAGGATCGGCGAGATCCGGCTTTTTGAGATTAGACATAAGGTTTATTTGCTCTTGATTTTTTTAAATTAAGCACAGCTCGTGAGAGCTAAATAAAAGCCCGTTCGTGAGAGCTAATAAAAGCCCATTCATGAGAGCTTACAAAGGACCACTGATGCCTTGCTTGCGAATCATGAGGAAGTGCAACAGCATGAAAACAGCAATGAACCAAGGTAAAACAAAGGTATGGAGGCTGTAGTAGCGAGTTAAGGTCGCTTGACCTACACTAGAACCACCACGCAGCAAGTCGGCCATGGCCACACCTACTACAGGAATAGCTTCAGGTACGCCAGATACGATTTTTACTGCCCAGTAACCGATTTGGTCCCAAGGAAGCGAGTAGCCAGTAACACCAAAGCTGACAGTGATTACGGCCAAAATTACGCCGGTGATCCAAGTCAACTCACGAGGCTTTTTAAAGCCACCAGTTAAGTACACCCGGAATGTATGCAAGATCATCATTAAGACCATCATGCTGGCGCTCCAACGGTGGATAGAACGCAGTAACCAACCGAAGTTGACCTGGGTCATGATGTATTGTACCGAGCTGAATGCTTCAGCAACGGTAGGACTGTAATAAAAAGTCATGGCGAAGCCGGTGGCAAACTGGATGACGAAGCATACCAGAGTGATACCGCCTAAGCAATAAAAAATATTAACGTGGGGCGGAACGTATTTGCTGGCAATGTCATCAGAGATGGCTTGCACTTCCAAACGTTCGTTAAACCATTGGTAGGTTTTACTGTTAGTAACCTGCTTGGTGAACATGAAGTGATTAGTTTTTTATGAGTTGGATCAATTATATAGCCAACAGCGAAAATCACTGTGGGCTGTTCATGATGGCGGGGGACGTGGAAATGAAGCGGCAGCAAGCCTCAGGGCTTCGATCTAGGTATTATGGTTTAAAACAGAGAGTCGTAGCGGCCTGAAGTGATAGCTTATTCTAATGTACCCAATCCAAACTTAACACTTTTTCATATTTGAGTCATCGCCTTCTTATTTTCTTTGGGCAGCATATCGATCAATTTTCAATAATCAACTAGTCATTCGTCATCCTCAGTGAATAACATCCTTAGATCTTGGTATCCACTGACCACTCTCACGATTTCTACACCGTTTTCGATAGCTCCGCTTGCGCCAAAGGCGATAGCTTCGCTTGCGCCAAAGGCGATCAGACGGTAAAAAATCAAGTATGGAGATACCGGAAAACTTCTCATTTCCCATCCCAACTCTGGGCGACTTCTGCCCATCCTAGGAAATTGGGCTAATCGACGACATTTTTGGTTGATTAGATCCAAAAATTGATCAGAGGCATCTAAGCTACTTTCAATCGCTAATCGATCGAGAATTTGTTCGATGTCTCGGCTGGCTGGGACGGTAAAACGACAAATTGAGTTCATAACTCCAAGCGTTTTTTCTGTAATTTAGCCTGAAGTTGAGCAAACAGCTCCTCCCCATCAACTACCTCGCCTCTTGCCGAGGCATCTAGTCCAATCTGAATTTCCTGTCTTAAAGCTGCTAAATTACCCCTATAGATACTTTCCCAAGCATCTGTTTCAAGGAATTCTACTAGATCTAGCACCACTTGCTGTCTTTCTGTAGGCAAACCCTGAAGTTTTTCTAGAATTGTATTTGTGATCAAGCTCATGGTATTTTCACCCATTAGTTGAGTTATCACCCCATTTTAGCTTAGATAAAGACTTTGAGTTGTCAATCTCTCACAAATCTAAGCTTCACAGATCAGTCGCAGACGCACGGCGCTACCTAGCTCCAGTGATGTCCCGGCCATCTGTGACAGCATAAACATCATCTGTTCAGGGCGTAGCATTGTCCCGTCATTGCGGCAGCTTCCGATGTACCGAATCTTGGCGGATAGAGCCTCAATACTTAACAGCTCCAGTTCAAACAGCCGCTCCCGCAGATTTACCTCGCGCTCTTTGCCAGACTTAGTGGTCTGAGTTTGCATGATTTCGGTAGCTGCCAAAACTGCGCCGATCGAACTTAACCAGTCCACCTCAGTTTCGGCTTGGATTTTGAGGCGATATTCGGCTTGCTCTAACACCTGAGTCGCCAGCGGCTGAGATAGGGGAGTTTCCACGATCGAGTAAATCGGCAAATCAGCATTCAACTCCGCCGTTAACCGCTGCTGAAACTCATTAAGCTCCATTTGCTGACGCAGCTCAAATTCAACAATTTCACCATTACTGGTGTAACCCAGTGACAAAGCATTGGCAGCCATAATCCGGGGAGCCGGGTGAAAACCACCCGAAAAAGCGATCGGTAACGCCGCCCGCCGCACCGCCCGATCGAACAGCCGCATTAAGTCTAAATGTCCCACCAAGCGCATATCTCCCAGCTTGCCAAAAGTCAGTCGTAACCGCTGCACCTTGGTAGTATCTACCTGAAAATGCCCCAGAAAATCTGGAATCGGTGGTGCCGCGACCACTACATTATGACCAAAATCAGTGCCGCAAACCCCACAATGACTACAGCCTTCAAATGAACAGTCTGGGACGATCGCCTCTTCTAAAGCCCGTTTCAGATCTTCTTGTAACCACTGTTTAGATACTCCAGAATCTAAATGATCCCAGGGCAGCGGCGCATTCAAGATATCTGGGTTTTCCACACCCCATTCGCCGCTATCGACCTGGCGATATTTACCGCTCAGACCTGCTGCCTTAATGGACTGTTGCCAAGCACTAAAAGCTCGATCTAAACTCTCCCACCAAGAATCCATCCCGGCACCCAGTTCCCAGGCTTGGCGAATTACGGGAGCTAGGGATCGATCTCCTCGTCCTACAAAATCTTCCATAGAGGAAATTCGGACATCGGTGTAGTTAACTTTCAGTCCTCGGAATTGGCTCAGTTCGTTGCGCAGCAAAGCCTGCTTACGTTTGAATTCCGTGGTAGAAACCGAGTGCCACTGAAACGGTGTGTGGGGCTTGGGTGTAAAGTTAGAGATCGTTAAATTAAAATTCATTCCCTTGCGCTTCTGACCCTGACATTCCCGCTGTAACCAGCGCACTGTGTCGGCAATACCGATTACATCTTCATCGGTTTCACCGGGTAAACCGATCATAAAATATAGTTTTACTTTGCTCCAACCCTGTTCCCAAGCGGTTTTAATTCCCCGCAGCAGTTCTTCGTTAGTCAAACCTTTATTAATAATATCTCGCAGCCGCTGAGTCCCGGCCTCTGGGGCAAAAGTCAGACTACCCTGACGCATTCCACCCACAATATGAGCAATGTTTTCATCAAATCGATCGACTCTCTGGCTGGGCAAAGACAGGGTAATATTTTCATCCTTCAGCCGATTTTTGATTTCCACGCCCACTGCTGGCAGCGCTAAGTAATCAGAGCAGCTCAAGGATAGCAGCGAAAATTCATCGTAGCCAGTAGACCTCATGCCTTTTTCGATCGCTTCTACCACTGCTGCTGGTTCCACATCCCGCGCTGGTCTGGTAAGCATACCGGGCTGACAGAACCGACAGCCCCGCGTGCAACCCCGCCGAATTTCTACTACTAATCGATCGTGGACAGTTTCGATAAAAGGCACAATACCGATCGAGTAAGCCGGAATTGGGGTTGCTACTCGCCGCAAAATCAGCTTGGGCACATCGGGACGACTGGGCACCACCAAACCATCGGGCTGCTGATGATAAAACTGCGGCACGTAGACTCCGGGAATCTGTGCTAGGTCGAGCAGTAGTTCTTCCCGACTCAAACCAGCCAACTTACCTTCTTCTAAGACCAAACCCATCTCTGGCAATAGCTCCTCACCATCGCCCATCACCATCAAGTCAAAAAAGTCAGCGTATGGTTCGGGGTTAGAAGTGGCTGTCTGGCCACCGGCGAAGATCAAAGGATAATCACCAGACTGCCGCTCTGCCCAAGTTAAGGGGATTTTGGCCAAGTCCAGCATTTCTAAAATATTTGTTGCGCCTAACTCGTAACTGAGACTGAAGCCCAAGATATCAAAGTCAGTCAGGGGACGACGAGATTCTAGGGCAAACAAAGGCGTATCGGTAACTCGCAGTTTGGCAGAAAATTCTGGGGCAGGCAGGTATGCTCGATCGCATAGCTGACGCGGTTGAACATTAATGATGCTGTAAAGAATGATATGACCGAGGTTGGAAGAACCAACTTCGTAGACCTCCGGATAGGTCAAAGCCCAGCGGACAGTGGTGGTGTCCCAAGGTTTATGCACGGCTCCGCGCTCGTTGCCTAAGTAACGAGCGGGTTTGTTTATTTCGGGGGTCAACAAAGAGTTGATCGCAATCATGAGAATCCATCCTTCACAGCGGCATCATCTATGGTAGCGCAAGGGTAACGTTCCACAAATTAGAAGCCTTTAAGTTAGCCTCATAACGGCTCAAATTAGCGGCAGCCAGTAACCTGGGACTCAATGCTAACAGGTCGAAACCGACCGCTGCATTTGAATTGTTAGACTGATTAACGTATGTCAGCAACATTTTTCTGCGCTTCTGCATAGATTCGCAAGGCAGCAGCCATATGTTGATCGGCTTCTTCTCCTTTCGACTGAAACCACGACAATGTTTCAGGATCGACACGAATAGCAACAGTCGCTAACGAAGAAGAGGGGATTCGCAATTTTGCGTTTGAGAAAAAATTATCCGCAAGGGGCGGAATATCAGATGTGTCAATCTCATCATCTGACATTACGTCAATTCTAGCCCAATCCGTTCTTGAGATATTGCTCATAATTTCTCCTTTCATATGAGAGAGCTTTTCTGAGTGAAATAATACGGACTGTGTCCCTATCCGGCTCGGTGTAAATCACTATTACCACACGCCCATCTAGCAGTCCAGTCCCAATCCATCGATCTTCATCGTAGTCGTCGCGCTGATCAATCTCAACTGCCATTGGCAAATCAAAGATGCGATAAGCATCATAAAAATCAAACGCTGACAAATATGAAATAAGTAACCAGAGTCTTTGCTTTCCCGATATTCCAATGCAAAACATCATTGATCGATGTTTTACTATTGCCCAAAGAGCAAGGAACCGGCATAGCCATCAGTCAGCTCCGCCAATCTTTAAGCTATCAAAACCACTTTGGTTTTGATAGCTTCTCTGCTTGCATCCAGAGCAACCAACAGGTAAAATGAAAGACTGTGCTCAAACACCCTAGTAGAAATTATGGCAGCTCCTAAGAAGAAAACCTCTAAATCAAAGCGCGACAGTCGCAAGGCCACTTGGGTACGCAAAGCTGCTGTGCAAGCAGAACGCGCCCTGTCTTTAGGCAAAGCAGTATTGAGTGGCAAGTCCACTAGCTTTATCTACATCGCTAAGACTGAAAAAGAAACCGAAGAATAAAATAACCATTGGCATCAATGCCTTGGTTGCTGGCCTGCCTCCCCATCGGAGAAGCGGGCTATTTTGGCTGGGCTGTATTCAGAATGTTCACAGTTGGAACAGTGGCTGTTTTTACTGGCAAAACTCTCCGAGTTTTGTTAATTGCTTCTTCCAAACCAGGATGATCGATTTGGGGTCTTAGCAAATCTATTGCCAGTCCTGGAATTGGTGAATCGCTCACATAGTATTCTGTCACCTTGTTTTTTTTGACCCGTACCTGCCAAGGGGCATTTTTCTCTCCTTGAGAACGAGAACTAAATACTACCTCCCGATCGGGTGTTTTAACTCGAATCACCACCCGAGGGAAATCATCTCGGCGCACCATTTTGGGCTTGTATTTTCTAGACATCACCAATGGTGCTGTGGCCAACTTAGCTAAAAACTGCTGAGTCAGATCTGCTGGCACCACAATCTTTTTGCTGTACTGCTGATGAATGTTGTAGCCGCCATAGCCACCGATCGCAAAGTTACCATCGCCAGTCAGAGCAGTATTTTCTAGCTTAAAACGATAATGACGGACGATCGGGGTGATATCTGAATAGCCGTTCCAATCATTTTCAATTTCTACATTCGTAGCATTGCTCAGGCTCCCCACCGGCCCACTGGGCTTACCTTCTGGGGGGAGATTATTATTATTCATTTTTACTGCAACGCCAGACAGGTTACAGCCTGACAACAACAAGGGTAGTAAAAAAACAACAAAAATTTTTGGCATAGACGAGCAAATGTCAGCAACTGTTCCCATGTTAACTTCCTGCGGTGATTCAAGCTATCTTCTACTACCGGTGGAATTTTGCCAATTCCAATGATTTATCCATATGGGTTAGAAATCAAAATAAATGTAGGGCGAACCCTGACCGGGCAACACCAGCATCCAGACTAAATAAAAAGCCGCCGGAATCAAAAACAGCTTAAAGCCCCAGCCCAGCTCTAGTTTCAACACTCTTCGCCAGTAATAAACACCTCCAGTTACCAAGCTCAAAGCCAGCAAACAAGCCAAAATCTGGCCATTATCTAACTTCACCCCCGCCTCCAGCAACTTGCCTGCAAACTGAGCATCAGCAGGCTTGCCCCAGAGGTTTTGCAATACCAAGGTCGAGTTAGCCAGCTTGGGCAACCGGAAAAACAGCCAAGCCATAAATACAAAAGGCTGAGTCAGTAGCCAACCCAATAACTTACCCGATCGACTTTCCCAGAAAGCCTGCACTGCGGAGTTCTTAGCTGAGAAATGGGCGGTCAATCGATGAATCACTAAGGCCAATCCATGGACAATGCCCCACACCAAGAAACCCCAGTCGGCACCATGCCAAATGCCAGCAATTACCATAATGGCCAACAGGTTTAAACAAGTGCGCTTTAGCCCCTCATGAGACCCCCCTAACGGAAAATAGATATAGTGACGCAGCCAATCGCCTAGGGTCATGTGCCAGCGCCGCCAAAAATCGGCAATGTTGGTGCTGAAATAAGGGAAATTAAAATTCTCTGGTAGTTTGATACCAAAAAACAGCGAAGTGCCCCGAGCAATATCTACGTAGCCGCTGAAGTCAAAGTAGAGCTGCCAACTATAGGCAAATAGCGCCAGCCATAAATCTATGCTCCCAGCTCGTTCCAGATTATTCGGATCCCAAACCAGATTGACATAAGTCCCTAAGGCATCGGCAATCCAAGTCTTTTTCACTGCTCCACAGGCGATCAACCACACTCCTTCGACAATGATTTCGATCGGCGGAAATTTTAAGGTATTGAGCTGGGGTGAAAACTCATGATAGTGGGTGATTGGGCCAGAGATTAATTTGGGAAAGAAAGCCTTGTAAGCCGCATATTTCAACAAATTCCCGGTGGCTGGACTGCCTTTGTAAACATCTACTAAGTAGGCGATCGATTCAAAAGTCAAAAAAGAAATTCCCAGCGGCGGCAAAATATTGCTGCGATACCAAGTTGCGGCTATATCTAAAGCCGGAAAGCCCAAGCCTGCAAAGGTAGTCAATAAAAATGGAATATACTTAGACCCTAGCAACAGCAACACATTAAAGGCAACTCCTAAAATTACCACCCGCTTGCGCTCGGACTTGTTACGGGGCAAAAAGGGCAGTTCACCCTGCTCTCGTAAATTATTGCGTGCCGATCGATATTCAATAATCTGGCTTTCGAGCAGCAGTTTGCCAATCCAAAAATTCACAAAAATAATCGTTCCCAGCACGCTCAGATTGAGCATTAGCAGCAAGGGCGGGCGATCTTTATAAAACAGGGCATAGAACAGCAGGCTAGAGATCACGATCGTCCACAGCTTACTCTGCTGGCGATCGGTACGCCAGTAGAAAAACAAGGTGCCCGCTAAAAACAGGGCATAGAGCAGCGAGATAAAGTTCATTGGCTAGTTTTATTTACTAGTTTTTTGGGTGCAGCGGCGATTGCCTGCCAATCGATCGGGGCAGTGCGGGCTAAATAAGTCGAAACTTGCTGGGCACCACTGCGGTTTAAGTGGCTGGGATCGGAGTACAAGCTGTAATCCTGCATCCACAGCCCTACCAAATCCACAAACTGTAGCTTGCCAGCACCAGCGAAGGTCTGCATATATTGCTTAAAGGCCAGCTCATATTTTTGGCGAGTGATATCTAAATATCGATCGGACAAGGGCACATTCACAAACACTAAAGGAATCTGCTGGCGCTGTAAGAACTCCACCGTTTGCCGGGTGGCCGCATCTTGGGTGCCAGTAAGATTAAAGTTGGCATAGTCGTTGTCACTGTCACCAGAAACTTTCAGATATTTTTGATAGTAAGTACTCGGCTCAAACTCAGCTCCCAACGACAAAAATCCTGATTGATTGATCGCCTCAGCCTCGACTAATTCTGCCGCCGATCGCTCTCCGAACAAATGGGGTGGCAGAGCCTGCAATGCCTGGTGCAGCCGATCGCGCTGGCCATAAGCCAACGAAGCCTTAGATAAAGTCTTGTTCAAAAAACTATCTACTGCGGCATAGCCATTGATGATAAACGGCTGAGACTTGGCGATCGCCGCTCCTTCACTGCCCGGTAACTGTTGAAATCCGCGAGAATCGGCAATGGTGGCATAAGTCCGATCCGATCGACCTTCATTAAATGCTCTGGCACCATCAGCCCAAATTACCAGCTTAGGCAACTGATTAGGCTGCAACAGCCGTCGTACCAATAAATCTACCACCCGCGCGGTAGCGCCATTAATACCAAAGTTATAAACCCGCGCCTGGGCATAGCCTCGGCTAGCTAGCTCTTGCTCTAAGACCTGTGGATCGATGCCGCGCATGGCCCTAGAGCTGCCGACTATCAATACTTCTGGTGTCCCTTTGGTAGCACAGAGTTCTTGATAGGCCGCCACTTTTTCATCAAACAAAGTATTGCCATAACTCAGCAATGACTGACTGGCGGGCGTGCGGGCGATTGATGCTTTAACTTGACGAGACAATAGGCGGCTGCTGATATCTAAACTCATCATCAATACCAACCCAGCTCCTAACCAAGACCACAGCACTTGGCGAGACAAGGCAGTTGGTGGACTAGCTGCTGGTCGCAGCCACCCCTTACTAAACAGCCATTCTTGCCAGTTGGGGTTCATGGACTGAATCGGCATACCGGTGGTGCTGCTGGGCAACTGAAGCATTTCCACCCCAAAATCCATAGCATGATTCCACTGGGTAGCCTGTTGACCAGAGATTCGACCGTGAATTCTCACTCCCAAAATATCTGGCAAAGCAACCTGGCCGAGCACTTTAGAGATAGGGTCTACAATCTGGCTTTCTAAAGGACAAACTGGGGCTTCGCTCATAATATGCAGCAAGCCCTTGCGTTTCAGCAACGAAATGCCAATTCCGCCGTTAATAAAAGTTCGATCGATGTCAGGATTCAGCAGCCTTTGCAAAATAAATCTTAGCGCCTGCTCATCGCCCTGCTGCGCCAAGGCTAAGGGTGGCATGGTATAGCGGACATCATTAGCGCCCGGTAAATCTAGCCAGTGTGTCCAAAAAGGTGATTCGTCTTCTTTGGGCAGACCATCAGACATCGCCTGTACGCCGTAGATGGTGGCTCCTTGAATACCTTGAGGTGAAAGCTGGTTCAGTAAGGGCACAACGCAGTCGATCGCCTGTTGCTTATTGGGAAACTGCACGGTGTTGCCCCGCACGCAGCAAAACAAATGCAGTCGCCAGTTTTTTAAAATGCCTGAAACCTGCAAGCCATTCCGCCATAGCACTGCATTGATTAAGCGGGTAATAGCCTGAATATCACCCCAGGCCGCCCAGTGATGAAGCAACACCAAGGGAGGAGTCAGGTCAACCCGCAGTCGCCAGTCTGGATCGGTCATGCCTGCTGCTACACAGCGAAACACTGCATCAGTAAAGTCTGGAAGATCTAATGACCGCAGTTGACGTGCCAAATCTTCGGCTAGCAGTGAGTAATCGATGCTGCGGCGCGATTCACAGCGCACCCATAGGCGCTTGTTTAAGGAAATATCCCAAGGTTTAACTTGATCTGATTCTAAATCTGAGGGTGTCTTTACTATTTGAATCGAAAACTTAAAACGCACGCCAGCAGGCCGTAAAACCTTGCCCAAGGCATCAGACAACTCTCGGTGGAGGTGCTCATCTGGGTCAACTAAATTTTCGACTAGTTCCGTCGGCTCGGGTTCAATGAAATCGCTCAACTCTCACCTCAAAACTAACTTTTTTAACAGACTTGATTTTTATTCTTACTCAAGATTATCGTACCCAGATCATGATTAAAAACTAGGGCTATAAAGCCATTACCTACAGACCTGAACTATTCAAGGCCGTGTCGATACTGTATGATAAGTCCTGGCATTCAGTCCTACGGTATCGTGGAAACTGTCAGCACTCAATAATAAATATTACCAGCGGCCGTCATCCAATGGTTACTCCCATAGGTCAAGAGCGCTGCGCCATTGATTTCCTAAATGACTGCCAACTGCATCCAGCTTAAGTTCACTAAAATTTGAGGTCTATCCATTGTTTTTAGATGACTCCAGCCACGCTAATGAAGCTGACAAACCGATCGGCCGCGCTCCAGTGAAATTGCTGGTCAGCATTGCTACTGTGCCCACCTTAGCAGTGATCGTTGGCCTGCAAGCCGTATTGCAACAAGTCCAAGCTTTGGCTAATAACAGTGAAGAAATTTTTCGGGGCGATCGACTGCCTTTGTTACCTTTTCCAGAACCATCGCAACAGCCTAGCTCACAAACTCCCAGCTAAAGATAATTATCATGGGTCAGCAACTTCAACCGTTCCCGATCAAATCAATGGCGACAACTTCTCCTCATACCTCTTTGCAGCAATATATTCAGTTCGTTGAAGATCTGTGGAGATCGATTTTGGCTGAAGCCTACGGTTCTCAGCTCATCGAGCTGTTGGAGCAATTGCGCGATCTTTCTTCTCCCGAAGGACAGGCCACCGAATGCAGTATCCATACCATCATTGCCGAGCTGAAACTAGAAGATGCCGTGAAAGCGGTGCGCGCTTTTGCTCTGTATTTTCAGCTTATTAATATTGTGGAGCAGCACTGCGAACAGAAAGATCGACAGTCTTTTTTGCGCAACGGTCAAAAAGTAAATCAACTAGAGCGCTCTTTAAGTGGACTCAGTCCAGATCCTGATACTTTTCAGGCATTGTTTGCTTATCTCAAGCAGATGAATGTGCCGCCGAATCTGATTCGGAATCTGTTGGCGGATCTGGATATCAACTTGGTATTCACCGCTCACCCTACCGAAATTGTTCGCCACACCATTCGCAATAAGCAGCGGCGCATTGCCGGAATTTTAGAAAACCTCGATCGGCAAACCAATGATCCAAGTGAGCTGATAGACAGCACAGCCTGGGAAGTAATTCGCTTGACTGAGGCTTTGCGCGAAGAGATTCGGCTCTGGTGGTTTACCGATGAAATTCATCAGTTCAAGCCCTCGGTGCTGGATGAAGTAGACTACACTCTCCATTATTTTGAAGAAGTGTTGTTTGATGCCGCTCCCCAGCTTTTTCAGCGCTTGCAATATTCCTTAAAGCAAGCTTTTCCAGAGCTGGATCCGCCCGCCTACGATTTTTGTCGGTTTGGTTCTTGGGTTGGCTCCGATCGAGATGGCAACCCGGCAGTGACTTCTCATGTTACCTGGCGCACGGCTTGCTATCAGCGAGGCATGGTCTTAGGCAAGTACCAAGCAGCAATCAAAGAAGTGAGCAATTTGCTGAGCTTGTCGGCCAATCGCAGCCAAGTTTCGGCGGAGTTGCTAGATACTTTAGGACGGGATGCGACTTATCTACCCAAACTATACAGCAGTATTTCACACCGATATATTCGTGAACCCTATCGAATGAAGCTTTGTTACATCGCTGAGCGGTTAAAAAATACCATTGTTCACAATGAAAAGGTGGCAGAGCGAGAAGTTTTACAGGCTGATGGCCGGGAACCAGAAGTTGTACATACTTTTTATCAGCACAGCTCAGAGTTTTTGGCAGAGTTACAAATTATTCGGCGTAGCCTAGAAGCCAATGGTTTGTTGGTGGGAGCGATCGAGAACTTAATTTGTCAGGTAGAAATCTTTGGTTTCAATCTTACGCATTTAGATATTCGGCAAGAAAGCACCGTTCACGCCAACTCGATCGCTGAGATCACCAATTATTTGCAAATATTGCCTAAGCCTTATTTGGAGATGAGCGAAGCAGAAAAAATCCGCTGGTTGGCGACCGAGTTACAGACTCGGCGACCACTGATTCCTGGTGAAATACCATTTGGCCCAGAAACGAAGGAGGCGATCGAGACTTTTCGGGTGTTGCGCCTAATGCAGCAAGAGTTTGGCTTAGATATTTGCCATACCTATGTTATCAGCATGAGCCATGAGGCTAGTGATGTGCTAGAAGTAATGCTGCTAGCCAAAGAATCTGGATTGTTTGATCCGGCGACTGGTATTAGCACTCTGCGGATTGTGCCGTTGTTTGAGACGGTAGAAGATCTGCAAAAAGCCCCCGATGTAATGACTGAGCTGTTTACGCTGCCCTTGTATCGGGCGGCGTTAGCGGGCGGCTATGAAGTCACAGCGCCTTTGTTAACTCCAGACTTACAGGAAGTAATGCTGGGCTATTCTGATAGCAACAAAGACTCGGGCTTTATGAGCAGTAACTGGGAAATCCATAAAGCTCAATTGGCATTACAGGCGATCGCCGATCAATATGATGTGAAGCTACGCATTTTCCATGGTCGCGGTGGCTCGGTAGGTCGGGGCGGTGGCCCTTCTTATGATGCGATTCGCGCCCAGCCTAGTAATAGTGTAAATGGCCGGATTAAAATCACAGAGCAGGGTGAGGTCTTGGCTTCTAAGTATTCTTTGCCAGAGTTGGCGCTGTATAACTTAGAAAAAGTAGTTACGGCCACAATTGGGGTGAGTTTATTAACTGGTAGCTATGATGGCATTGATGAGTGGAACCAGATTATCGAAAATCTGTCGGCGAAGTCTCGCTATTATTACCGTAAGCTGATCTATGAGCGCCCTGAGTTTATTGAATTTTTTCATCAGGTAACACCGATCGAAGAAATTAGTAAACTGCAAATTTCTTCTCGCCCAGCTCGCCGCAAGGGCAAGAAAGATCTAGCTAGTCTCAGAGCAATTCCTTGGGTGTTTAGCTGGACGCAAAGCCGCTTTTTGTTACCTGCTTGGTATGGGGTCGGGGCAGCTTTGGAAGATTTTATTGCCGAGAGTCCAGAAGATAATTTCCGGTTACTGCGATCTTTTTATCGAGATTGGCGCTTTTTTAGGATGACTATTTCTAAAGTAGAAATGACCCTGGCGAAGGTCGATATGCAGATTGCTCGCCACTATGTACAGGAGCTGGCTTTGCCAGAAGACCAAGAAAAGTTTATGGTGCTGTTTGATGAAATTGAGACGGAGTTCGATCGGACTGCTAAATTGGTGCTGGCGATCGCTGGTCATGCTAATTTCTTAGATGACAACCCTGAATTACAGCGATCAGTGCAGCTTCGGAATGGCGGTATTGTGCCGCTAGGGTTCTTGCAGGTTTCGCTGCTTAGTCGTCTGCGTAAGTATGATTCTCAGCTTCCTACGGCCTATCGTGATAAAAAGAGCGATCTGCTAGATGGAGCATTGTTGACCATCAATGCTATTGCGGCAGGAATGCGAAATACTGGATGAAAGTATAAGGTGGGATTTATGCTGCCATTAAAACAAAGTTAAAAAGTATTGATACTACAAAAGATGTTGAACAAGAAGTGAAATCCATTCAAAGGTTTGGTGAATTCTATGCAAATATCTTATGTCTATGCTCAGAGCCAAATAAAGCCATTCGGGAACGTTTGGAAAATATTCAAGCTTTAAAAGTTACGACTTCATATCCTCTTATTCTGCGTCTTCTCGATGCCCGACAAGCTTCTCAGCTCAACGATATCGAATTAGAAAAATGTTTAGGCGAGCCGCAGACCTATTACTCAGAGCCAAAAAACTTTGGGCAAATGACCTTAACTAAAGTAAATTCGGGTATCAATTCAAAGCGGGACAAAGACCCCATAAATAGCATTGAAAGACCCTCATCCCCCAGCCCCTTCTCCCAGGGCGGGAGAAGGGGAGCCGGAG
>JAYSRP010000178.1:0-5791 GCA_043721015.1 Synechococcales cyanobacterium
TTAGAAAAACTCCCCACCCTGTCACCAGATCCTTTGCCATTTCCGGTAGCCTATTGGTATGAACCTGCTAACTTTGCGGTGCTTGATCACCAAACTAATCTGTTGCACATAGCTGTCACTGATCTTGACCAAATAGAGGTTTTGATCGCCAAGCTTCAGATACCAGAGAAACGTCCTGTCCCCAGGCACGTAGATTCGCCCCAAATTACTTACTTAACCACCGCCCAGCAATATCAAACGGCAGTTCGTAAAGTCCAAGAATATATTCAAGCCGGTGATATTTATCAGGCCAACTTATCAGTGCGTTTTACCACTCAAGTGGCCTTTACTAGTTGGGAAATCTATCGTCGCTTGCAAGCCATCAACCCTTCGCCTTTTGCTAGCTATTGGCAGACTCCGTGGGGAGAAGTTGCAAGCTGTTCACCTGAGAGATTAGTAGATTTACATCAAAACATTGCTAGTACTCGACCGATCGCGGGCACCCGACCGAGAGGAACAGACCTAGCCACCGACTTACAGTTAGAGCAAGAGCTACTGGGCAGCGCCAAAGAAATTGCCGAACACATTATGTTGGTCGATTTAGAACGCAATGACCTAGGCAAAATTTGTACTTGGGGCAGCGTAGAGGTCGATGAACTGTTACAAGTAGAGCGCTATAGCCACGTCATGCACCTGGTCAGCAACGTGCGGGGGCAGTTAGATGCTGCTCATAGCCCGATCGATCTGATTGCAGCCACCTTTCCGGGGGGGACAATTACTGGTTGTCCCAAACTGCGCTGTATGGAAATCATTGCTGAGCTAGAACCCTATCCGCGCAGCCTATTTTATGGCTCTTGCGGTTATATAGACCAACGTGGTCACTTAGATCTAAATATTTTAATTAGAACGCTGCTGTGCCAGAACGGTCAACTATGGGGTCAGGTAGGCGCAGGAATTGTAGCCGACAGCGATCCGGTCAAAGAATGGGCTGAGTCTTTACAAAAAGCTCAAGCACAGCTTCAAGCCATTTGCAGCCAAGAGGATTAGAACATCTCAGACAAACAGTGAATCGAACCGGCTAAATGGGTACTCTGAATAGTGGGATTACCAATAATCGCTGTACACCTATGACCGACTCTAGTAAACAACCCAGACCTTTCACCTTTGCAGCAGGACAGTTGCTGACAACGCTAATTGAGCGCTTGCCAGAGTCTGGAACTGGCTATTGGGAACACCAATTCGATCGCTTGTCCCACACCAAAAATCTGCCTTGGTATTTAGCAGTAGATCAAGGAAAAATTCTTTACAGCGGCGGCAATAAAATTTCAGCAGCCGGTCTGATGAAGATTTTGATTCGCTTTGTGCCACCAACTGACATTGCCAATTCTAAGGCTCATTGGAAAGTATTACAACGGGCAGTAGAAGCTAAACAGATTGATATTAATGGCCTGATTGAAAAACTTTATGCCAGTAATTTAATCACACCCGCAATATTAGAGAATGCGATTCGATCAAAGATCCTGATGGATTTTGATTCTTATTTGTCTTTTAGTGATGGCTCAGCAAAATTTATTTCTGCCCCAGAGTTAGGCCGTACTTTAATTCCTGGCTTTGATGTGGCTAATTTGTTAACGGCAGCACAACAGCGGCGACAAGCTTGGGGAAAAGTCAATCAGATTATTTATTCAATGAAGCTAGTGCCTACGATTAAAGCAGAAGGGCTGGCGAAATTAAACGATCAAGAGCGCACTGAAATAGCCACTTTTGCTGGGGCTAGCTTGACTGAAATAGCCAAGGCTACCGGCAAAGATAATTTGGAAGTAGCTCAAACCTTTTTGAAGTTGCATCGTGCCGGAATTGTCGAATTTCAATCGTCTTCTGCTGAAACTCCTACCATATTAGTAGTAGATGATTCTCCGCTATTCTTAAAGCAATTCAATCATTGGATTAATAATATTGGCTATTCTTTTCTACCATGCTCAGATGCGGAGAAAGCCATCAATACTATTTCTCAGGCCAAGCCATCGGTCGTGTTTTTAGATGTGAATATGCCAATAATTTCTGGGTTTGAATTAATGGAAAAAATCCGGGCTAACTCAGAGCTGGCTAACTTGCCCGTGGTGATTTTAACCGGCGATAGTAAGCTTTCTAACAAATGGCGTGCTCAATGGGGCGGTTGTGAATTCTTGGCTAAGCCAACTTCTACTGCCGAAAATGCTAGTTTTCAAGGGGTTTTGCAAGAGCTAATTAGCAAATTGCTTCAACCAGCAGCACAAATATCTAAAGTTTCTAATCAGGGTTAAATCTAGAGGTTTATTATGAATGTATTAGTAATTGATGATAGTGCTGTTGATCGCTATCACCTGGTTTCATTACTGAAATCTCTTGGTCATGAAGTAGATCAATGTGCCGAACCAAGTGCAGTGATGGAAATGGTTGCCAAAAAGATTTATAAAATAGTCTTTTTAGACGTTGTGATGCCAGATTTTGATGGGTATCGCCTGTTAAGAAATATTCGTCTTGACCCCACTATTAATAATCAATATGTAGTGATTTGCTCAGTGAAGAAAACGCCATTAGAAATTAATTATGGTCTAGAGCGAGCTGGGGCTAATGATTACCTTCCTAAGCCAGCAACTCGTGAAGGGCTAGAAAATATTTTTCAGAGACGGTTAGCACAATGCTCTTGACTACTAGCGAACCCACCGCTTTAGTTGATCGATATTTGCTGACAGAAGTTGGTAAATATACATTGGTTTTTCCTGCTAACTGGGTAAGTGAAGTGTTTCAAGTAGAACAAAGTAAGGTTCTGCAAATACCCCACTACTCATCAGCAGTTCTGGGTATTGCCAACTATCAAAACAACTTTTTAACTTTGGTTGCAGGCTGGCAATTCTTGCCTGAAACTCAGCCCAGTAGAATAGACCGTTTTATGGTGGTGCGCTTAGGAGCAACCATGAGGAATTGGCAAAATATTGGAGTGGTGATCGATCGAGTCTTGGGCAGCATGGTAAAAAAAGATTTCCCGGCAACTCAGCAAGATTTATTTGTGCTAGCAAATTCTCAACTTTTACCCAATCATCTTTGGCAACCGCTCAATAGCAATCTACCCCACCAATGAAAATTCCTTTTTATCGGCAAATACAACGATCATTCCAATCTCTCCAAAGATTTGTGCAAGCACATCTTCTAGCAACTGGGATGATCACGATGCTGTGCAACTTGATTTTTATTGGTTTTTATACTATAGAATCTGTCAAGAATCATCCTCCCCAATCTCTCTTGATCCTAAGCCTTACTTTTTTACTCGTAAGCTGGCTCATACTTTTGATTACTATCAGAGATCATGTTGCTACCGAAAAAAAGATGCAGTTAACGCTGCAATCAGAAGTCAAACGACGCTATAAAGAGCAAAAAATTGTTAGCAAAGAAAGCAAAATCTTACAACAAGATGTGAGTATTCTACTAGATGCCGTATCGGCCATGGAATCGGGAGATTTAACTACTCGGGTTCCCATGTCTGAAGGGGTCGTAGGACTAGTAGGTGATACCTTAAACCGTTTAACCGAAGAGCTAAGCCGAGTTATTTACCAAGCAGCCAATACCGCTCAGCAGGTGGCTGCTGGTAGCAAAAATCGCCAAAGAATCGCCGAAATGGTGGCTAGAGATACCACCGAACAGACTCATGCCGCTCGGTCGGTACAATCTTTGACCAAAGATGTGCATAGCGCCGCCTGGGCAGCAGCTCAGCAGTTAGCCGAGACCAACGAATCGCTACGAAATTTACAGACTACAGTAGCAGAGAGCCAAGCATCAATTCATCACTTAGAAAGAGATAGTGAATTGTTGCAACAGGGCAGCGATCGAATTGTGCAACAAATCAAAACCCTCGGTGAATTCGTTGGCCAAACCGATCGATTTGTTCATGACCAAAACGAGATTGCTACCCAAACCCAAATTTTGGCCTTGAATGCTTCTTTGGTGGCCGCGCGCGCCGCTGAGCAAAAAGACCCCGAGCAGTTTGCGGTGGTTGCCCGCGAGTTTGAATCGATCGCCGATCGAGTTGGTAAATTGGCGCAGCATACCAGTGTGAGCCTAACTAATTTAGAGCAGCGCAGCTCCCAAATAGATTTGGTCGTATCTACCGTCGATCGAGAAGTCCAAAGCATGGGAGATCTGGTAAAGGAATTCACCAGAGAAGTCAAAGAGGCTACCAAGGCATTTGAAGTAGTACAAGTAGTTACAAAAAAAGCCGTAGAAGCCGGAGAGACAGTTAATCGCACCAGCCAAAGAATTTTGGATGCCACCGATCTAACGGCGGCAGCGATGGATGGAATTGTGATTCTTTCTCAGCAAATTTCTACCCAGGCCAAAGATGCCCAAAAAGCCGGAATTCATCTGAATCAACTTTCTTATCAGCTATTGGGCAATATTCAGGTTTTTAAACTGCCCAATGAGTTATTGCCCAATGAGAGTGCCGATTTAACGCCCTTACCAGATCTACCACCCGAAGCTTCTACGAGCTTCTTATCCTGTTCATTAGATTTAGGCATCAAAAGCAGTCTGCTATCAGATCAGAGTACTGATGCAACTAGTGTGACAGCTTTACAAGTTGTGAGTTCAGCAATTGATCATGGTCGCCAAGAATTGAGCAGTTTATTAGCCGGGTTAGAAGTTTTGCAGCAGGGCAATGGCCAAATTAGCAATCGGACTCTGGCTTTAGACGATTTCGTAGAAATGGCTAGCCAGTTTTCGCGCCAGCAAAAACGGATGGCAGCATTGACCAAGGTGCTAGCTTTTAATGCTGTACTACTTTCTAATCGGGCAATTCAAGAGCAAGAGCCAGCCCAGTTTAATAGCATCGCCCGCGAGTTTGAAGCAGTGGCTAATCAAGTAAGTAGTTTATCGGCTACGACAAATCTCAGTCTGCGAATGCTGCTCCAGCACACCACCCAAATTCAAACGGTGACTTCAGGACTCCATGAAGATGTGTCAGAAAGCGATCGACTATTGCAACAGTTGATTACCCAAGCCAGTGATTCTCAGCAAATCTTCACTACCGCAACGACAGCAATTGCTACTGTTCAGCCTAAAGTGCAGCCATGTAATCTGCTTGCTCACAAAGCATTCCTAAACTAACATCATGAATTCACTAGAAAACTTAGCTCGGGTCATGGATGCGGAAATGAATGAAGCTGAAGCACAGCTTCAGCAAGAGCTGCGTGAAATGTTTGCAGTTGATACTGCACAGCATTTATCAGATTATTTCCGGTTAGTAAACCAGCTAAATTTTAGTTCTTGGACAGCCGATGTGCAGTCTATTTATCGGGCAGTTCATACCATCAAGGGGGGCGCAGTGACAGTAGGTGCTGAATGCACCTTGCAAGCAGCCACCATCTTAGAAAACTTGCTAGATGACCTGCGCTATTTAAAAGTCGCCCCAGATTTATCCGATCGAGGTTTGATTGGTATCTTAGCTACTGCCGGAGAATTGCTCTCAGCCAGTATCACTATCCAAGGTGATTCACTACAATCAATTATTTATACCAAAGAGCGATTAGAAACCATTCATGCTCAAGTAAAAACTGTGTATTTGCCCAATTGGAGCAATAATCAACAGCTACAGCAAGAATTTGTCGAACAGGGTTTTGATTTTGTGGTGCTGCCCCTAGAAATGCAGCTCGATGCGCTGGCTACTGATATTGCCGTTCCAGATAAACTTCGCCAAACGGCAGTAGTAACCATCGGTCAACTTCAGCAAATTGGCAGTGATCTAGAGCTGGGTCGAGGTTGGACAAAGGTATTAGAGCTT
>JAYSRP010000179.1:0-5787 GCA_043721015.1 Synechococcales cyanobacterium
CCGACTCCCCTTCTCCCGCCTTGGGAGAAGGGGTTGGGGGATGAGGGGTCTTTCAATGCTATCTTTGGGGTCTTTGTCCCGCTTTGAGCTGATACCCGTCTGACTCTAAGGCTAGATGAATCTCTCGATCGATAAAAACATCTCAATCGATCGAGAGATTTTATTTCAGGCTAAAGGTCTATTCGTACCACCACTCTAATCGACTAACCCTTCTACTTAACCGCCGAGTCATTCGCTCATTGCTAGCAAGATCGAAGTTTAAATCATCCATATACATCCGAAAAGCATCAAACCCATCGCGCATAGCAACCAGCATGGTTCCTTCCAAACTGTCTACCCGCTGTCGGATACTGCCAATATCTTCGCGTAGAGCATTGACATTTTGCTGCATCGCAGTCATATCCTGCTTGAGGCCAGCAACATCTTGCTTGAGAACAGCAACATCCTGCTTCAGCTCACTGATATCCTGTTTTACCACAGTCATATCCTGCTTGAGGCCAACGATGTCTTGTTTTACACCCGTGATATCTTGTTGCATCACCATCATGCCTTGCTGCATGAATTCTCGCAGTTCGGAGATTTGTGCCTCTATGCGATCGAATCTTACCTCTGACATTTTTCGGCCACCTAATTTTATTGGATGTCTCGATTATATTATAACTAAGTATTTTTGAACTATAAAAATTTTCTGAGGCTATTTTTAGATACACTGCTCCTCAGGTCGCCCGACTATTTGTTGAAAAGTACGCCGGTACGTGTGGCAAAACTGAGATCTGTTAGACCGTCAAAGCTCCACCAAAAAGACTTGGAATTGAGGTCTGAAGCGACTTTCTAGTCAAACTTTTTAACCAGTACTCACAACTGCCAAAAGCTTATCATCTTTTGTGACTTATATCCAATCAGCAAAAATACGAGAAAACCCAGCTCAAAAAAGTATGCTCTATTTGATTCTAAAGTGGTTTGCTGGGCATGAAAAAAGCAACTGCCATTTTTAGCAGTCGCCTCAGAATTGTTCAAATGTGTCTAGAACTGAAATCTAAACCAGATTCCGATCGGTCAAAATCTCGTAGCCATCGCTAGTAACCAGTACCGTGTGCTCAAACTGGGCTGATAGTGATTTATCTAAAGTCACCGCTGTCCACTTGTCACCAAGAATTTTGACATCCTTGCTGCCTTGGTTAATGATGGGTTCGATCGCCAACACCATCCCTTCTCGCAGCTTGACATTGGGCAGCTCCCGAGTGCGGAAATTAAACACCGAAGGCTCCTCATGTAAATTGCGCCCGACCCCATGACCAGTAAAATCTTCTACTACGGTGCAGCCGTTGGCTTCTACATAGTCTTGGATGGCTCCGGCCAAGTCGAGTAGATAGGCTCCTGCTTTGACCTGAGCGATCCCCTTATACAAAGAAGTCTCAGCGACTTCAATTAAATGCGCAGCTTTCTCAGAAACCTGGCCAACCGCAATGGTGATGCAAGAATCTCCATGAAAACCCTGAAAGAAAGCGCCGGTATCTACTTTGAGCACATCACCTGCGCGGATCACTTTTTTGCTGCTAGGGATACCATGCACCACTTCGTTGTTGATGCTAGAACAGATGGAGGCGGGGAAGCCGTGATAACCTTTGAAGCTTGGTGTAGCACCCATTTCCCGAATTCGTTTTTCGGCATGAGCATCTAAATCTGCCGTAGTCATGCCGGGTTCTACCAGATTTTGAATTTCTTTTAGCACCGTGGCCACAATCTTAGATGATTGGCGCATAATTTCGATCTCGCGCTCAGACTTAATCTCGATGCCGCGTCGCTGTTTGGCCTCTGCTTTCGCTTTGGGCTTAGGGGTGGCCAACAGAAGATCGCTGAAAATATTCATGGGTATAGGAGTTTTTATCTTTAGCTACTTATTATATCGGAATTGGCTGATACCAGAACCAAGATTCTTTGCACCAAAATACTCTGGACAGGGCAAACTAAGAATATTCTGCCAATATTTTTTCCCTCCGCATCTTTTGACATGACCGAGCCAAGTTCAATTGCCCGCCACATTCAAGAACTAGAAGCCTACTTAACCAATTTGGTAGATGCTTTACAGCGCGGTGAACTGCCGGTTAATTTGCGTCGTGTTACCCAGGTCTTTGACCAAATTTTGATCGAAGATTTACCCCGGTTGGATCTGTCACCCAAAAAACTGATTGATATTTACAACGATGTGCCGAGTATTTTGGCGGCTTATACGATCGAAGCCAATATTACTCCAGCATCTTTTTTGGCTAATGACTCTGCTCAGGTTATTTTTGGCCGCGAGAACCGAGGGAACTATTGGATTTTACCGATCAAGACTGCCTCAGAATATGCCTGGCTACTGCCAAACCCCAACCGCCGGATTACGTTGGGGCGGCTGCAATCTCTGCCTTTGGCCTTTGATTTTGACCATGCCAATGCCATGGTAGAACTGTCTTTGATCGGTCTCACTACTCTCACACTGATCAAAGCTTTACCCACTCAGCCACCGACCTGGCAAGTGATGCAGCGCGGGCGACTGGGTAATATGCGTCCAACAGAAAAACAAACCGACCACAGTTTTTTGGAACCGACTTTGCCGATCGAAGTACGACAACTCAGTCGAGATCTAGAAAAACTCAAGAAAAGCTTGGGGGGCACCGATAACCCGATCGATTCTAAGCTCAGCGCTTTGCAGCAAAAATTACATTTGATCGACCACCAGGGCAGCACGGCTTTAGAAAGACTCCAGGCTCAATACGATGCCCAACTAGCTGACCAGTCGGCAATTATTACCAAAATTGCTCAGAAACTTACTGATTTAAGATTTGGCCCCGGTTCTAGCCAATTATCTGGCCATTTGTCTGGTTCTTTATCTGGTTCCCTATCTGGCCAAATGTCTGAGCAACTGGCTGCTATTCCCCGCGATCAACCTTATACCTGTGATTTGGGTGGCGGGATTAAGTTAGAAATGGTATTTCTGCCCCCGGGCAAGTTTGCCATGGGTGCCCCTGCTCAAGAAGAGGGTAGTAGCAGTGCCGAAAAACCCCAGCATTTGGTGACTGTTCCTTCTTTTTACCTAAGCAAATATTTGATCACCCAAGAACAATATGCGGTGATCATGGGCAAAAATCCGGCCTATCGTCCCGGCACTAAACTACCGGTAGAGCAAGTCTCTTGGCATGATGCCCGAGAGTTTTGCAGTCGCCTCAGTACTAGAACCGGTCATAAGTATCGTTTACCCAGCGAAGCGGAGTGGGAGTATGCTTGTCGAGCGGGCACCAATACGGCTTTTTATTACGGCAACCAGATTGAAAGTCATTTGGCTAACTATCGATCGCGCACTTCCAAAATTGACCAAACTCAGGCTGTCCATCGGCCTCGGCAACCGAAGAATTTGGCAGAAACTTTGAGCGAAAAAACTACTCTGGTGGGTAAATTTCCACCTAATGGGTTTGGTTTGTATGATATGCACGGCAATGTGTGGGAATGGTGTGAGGATACCTGGCATGAAAGCTATGTGGGTGCGCCCACTGATGGCAGTGCTTGGGTAAATGAAAATGATAAGCGAATTCTGCGGGGCGGCTCTTGGGATAATTATGCTCGAAGCTGCCGATCAGCCTTGCGCTTTAAATGGGCGGCAGGAAATAGCAATTACTATATTGGTTTCCGCATTGCTTGCGAGTATGAGCTGTGAAGATATTGATTGTGGGCTGCGGAATTGTGGGGGCGACTCTGGCCTATGAGCTGAGTCAAGATTCTCTGAGTGAGAATTCTCAGTGGGAGGTGCAGGTGCTGGAGAGTCGATCGCATCCGGCTCAAGAATCTACTGGAGCAGCTTTGGGTCTGTTGATGGGCGTTATTAGTCAGAAGGTGAAAGGGCGGGCTTGGCAGTGGCGACAGGAAGGCTTGCATTACTATCAGCGGCTGTTGCCAGAATTGGCGGCGATTGATCTACCGGTATCTCACAATGCTCAAGGATTACTGAAGCTGCTCCCAGATTCTCTGGATTTGGATAAATGGCGATCGCTGGCGGCTACTAGAACGGCTCAGGGCTGGCCACTAGAAATTTGGTCAAGTGGCCAGGTTCAGGATAAATTTCCGTGGTTACAAATTTCTGATGAGGCTTATGCAGTTTATTCCCCCGCCGATTGGCAGCTTCATCCGGCGCAGATGACTGGGGCTTTGGTGCAGGCAGCGGAGTTGCAAGGGGTCATATTTAATTGGAATACTAATGTTTTGCAGGTTACTGATGAGGGCGTAGATACTGAGACGGGATTTGTGGAGGCCGATCGGGTCATTATTACTGCTGGTTTAGGAAGCTCTCTGCTAACAGCAAAATCTGAACAGCCATTGGAGTTGATGCCGGTTCTGGGTCAAGCAATTCACTATCGGTTATCCAATTTTCCTGATTTTCACCCGGTGGTTACGCGCAATGATGTTCATATTGTGCCATTGAGTTGTAATGAATGTGGTGGTGAATACTGGGTGGGAGCCACCGTCGAGTTTCCGGTGGGGACTGAGGCTATTCCCAATGCTGAAAGTTTTGCGAAGTTAAAAAAGCAGTCGATTTGCAATCTGCAACGCTCCGCGATCGAGTTTTTCCCGGCTTTGGCCACTGCCAAAATTTTGGATACTTGGTCTGGCTTGCGTCCCCGTCCGGTGGGTAGACCGGCTCCAGTGGTAGAAAAGTTGGCAGGATATCAAAATGTGATTGTGGCCACTGGTCACTATCGGAATGGGGTGTTGTTAGCTCCGGCGACTGCGCGGATGGTGCGGGAGTTGTTGGGGCTTCAGCCACGATAATCAGAGACTTGCCAAAAACCCCTCTGCTGTTGAAAGATGCAACTGTTGCTTCTCTGGCAGCATTTTGTCAAAAGTTTTCACCAACATCCCCAAACGCGGATTACTCAAGAAAAAATCCCGGTGAACGTGCATAAAACGCCAAAATAATCCATCCCAAACCGGCTGCCAGTCACCTTTTTTAAAATCACTCATCTTCATCAAATAATTGCTGCCACTAATGTAGGGCTTAGTACACATGCCGCCACCATCAGCAAACTGGCTCATCGCGTATACATTCGGCACCATTACCCAGTCGTAAGCATCAATAAACATCTCCATAAACCAGCGATACACCTCGTCTGGGTCGAATTCGCAGAGCAACATAAAGTTTCCTAGCACCATTAGCCGATCGATATGATGACAATAGCCACTCTTTAGAGTCTTTTGAATCGCAATATCTACCGGTAAAATCCCGGTAGTCCCTCGCCAGAAACTCTCTGGAATTGGCCGAGTGAATTCCCAATAATTGCGACTCCGCTGACTCCGCCCCCGGCGCTCATAGGTAATGCGAATAAATTCTCGCCAGCCCATAATTTGGCGGATAAAGCCTTCTAAGCTGTTCAACGGCACCTCATCAATCATTTCTAATGCTCGATCGATCACTTGTTGCGGTGACAATAACCCAGTATTCAACAACGGCGACAATACCGAATGATGCAAAACAGTCTCTGACTGCACCATAGCATCTTCGTAAGCTCCAAAATCAGCAAAACGCACCGTCAAAAAATCCGTCAGCCAAGCATCGGCCTCGGCGTAAGTCGTCGGATAAAACCCCGCTGCAAAAGGCTGCTCAACTGATCCATAGTTATCAGGAAAGTTTTGGCGCACATATGCTTGAGCTTCTTGCACATATTTGTTTAAACCCGGAAGCTGAAGAACAGGAGCCGATCGACCTTTGGGGAATTTCAATCTATTATCGACATCGTAAGTCCACTGACCACCCAA
>JAYSRP010000180.1:0-14398 GCA_043721015.1 Synechococcales cyanobacterium
GTTAGACTACGATCAGCTTGGCTTGGCAGCGGTAGCCGAAATTATCAAGAAGCGAGTAGATGCCCAGGCAATTTTTGCTTCGGCGCAGGAGCTGCGAGAGCTGGTGCAGGCTAGCGGTGGGCATGTTCGGCAGCTAATGCAGTTAATGCAGCGGGCTTGTATTACGGCTAGCGGTCGTAATCACGACAAAATTCAGGCGGAAGATGTAGACTATGCCATTAAGCAGTTGCAGTTTAGCTTTGAAAGATCGACTCCTAAGAAGTATTTTACGGAGCTGGCACAGGTGGCGATAGCTAAAGAAATTTCAGACGATGAGGTGGGTCAGCAGATGCTGTTTAGCACGGCGCTGCTGGAATATAATGGAAATGATCGCTGGAATTACCCAAATCCTTTATTGATGCGTAGCAATGCTTTCACCAAGGCCATTAACAACCCTTAATCTAAACATTGACCAAAATGAGGCAGCTTCTTTTTTGGCTTTAAATCAAGAAGTCTGGCAGTTTCTGCTGGCTTTTTTGCGGATGTCGGTAAATTTTAAGTTTGCTTTTGCTGAAATTAATTTTCCACCAGATTGTGATATTTTAATTGAAGAATTATTAAACAGTTCTGAGTGCAAAGATTTGCAGTTTCTGGTGGTTAACTTAGATAGCCCTGATTTGTTGTTTGTGTTGGAAGAGCTAAAGAAAAGTGTAGCGGCTGTGCATCAAGAGGTAGATAAAAAGCTGGTGCTAATTGTTAGAGGTGTGGAGAAGTCGATCGGGACAAATAAAGACTTTCCGGCAGTTTTGACTAATCTCAACTATGCCCGAGACAGTTTTCCTCTGGCGTTGCCTTATCCTATCCTGTTTCTGCTGCCAGAATACGCGGTAAATCGCTTAGCGCAGTTTGCCCCAGATTTTTGGTCGTGGACTACGACAAATTTTAAGTTTCAGACGACTGAGGAAGTCTTGAATTGGGCCATGCAACAGACTAGTAGCAGCCTAACAAAAAATCGGGTGTATGCCAAATCAGAGCAGAGCGCGAGGATTGATTTGTTGGAAAGGCTGTTACAAGAATACCCAGAAGATGCGGCATCAACTCTGCCAACTAGACGAGAAATTTTAGATCAACTGGGTGTAGTACATCGATCTGTCCGCGATTTTCAAACAGCTAAGGAGTACTTTGAAGAATCGTTAGGTCTTAGCATTCAATTGGAAGACAAGTCAGGTGAAGCTAGCGTTTTTTACCAATTGGGATGTATCTTTGATGATCTCAGAAGATTCGATGAAGCTATGTTGAGTATCAGAAAATCGCTGAGCATCAGGGAAAGTATTGAAGACAGGCAATCTACAGCCAATTCTTATCATATGCTGGGCAACATAGCATTGAAATTACGAAAGTGGGATGATGCTCGTCATAACTATATGCAGGCTCTCGCTATAAAAGTGGAATTCGCTGATCGCTATTCACAGGCCAGCACCTACCATCAGTTGGGAATAGTGGCACAGGAATTGAGAGAATGGGATGAGGCTCGTCATAACTATCGGCAAGCTCTCGCTATAGATGTGGAATTCGCCGATCGCTATTCACAGGCCAGCACCTATCATCAGTTGGGAATAGTGGCACAGAAATTGAGAGAATGGGATGATGCTCGTGATAACTATCAGCTAGCTCTCGCTATATATGTGGAATTCGCCGATCGCTATTCACAGGCCAGCACCTATTATCAACTAGGGAGACTAGCTGAAGATGAAAGCTGCTTAGAAGATGCGGTTTCAAACTTTACAATATCAATGGAAATCTGGACTGAGTTTCAAGATGAGCAGTGGAGCGATGCAGCTCAAAGCAATCTCGATTGGGTTCAAAAACGATTAAATCTGTCAAAAATGCGCGGAGAATTCGTCGAATCCATCAACACCCAAAAATATGAATCGTAGGGGCGGGTTTATCCAACAACATCGCCCAACCCAATCACCACCAAATAAAATCCTGCCCCTACTTTGACGGTTTTTGGGAATGCTTTGGTGAACGTGGGGTCAAATAGGATGTTTACAGGTTTACGGTGCCCCGATCGATCACCACCCCATTACTATCAATCCCGCTTATAATCAGCCGATCAGCATAAACATCTACGGTAGCAAAGCTATGGATGCTTTTGGCATAAGCCGACCAGTCAGCCTGGTATAGAATCGGATACAGACCCGCACCACCGCCGCCCGCTACCACATAGGTAACGCCTTTGATTGGGTTACTGCGCTGATAGTTATGGTCATGACCATCTAGCCACAAATTCACTTTATGTTTAACCAACAGTGGTTCAACGTCTCGAATTAAAATGTCATTGTTACCATAGCGGCCTACCGAATAAAGCGGATGATGACCAAAAACAACTTTTACTTTGGCCTTGCTTTTACCTAGCTCTCGATCGAGCCACTTTAGTTGAGCTTCACGGGTAGGACTAGTTGGATTATTCAGAGAGTTAGTTTCGGTGGCAAAAAATTGCACATTGCCCTGTTTAAACGTGTAATACCTTTGGCCACCCATGTTAAATGGCGGATAAGTTACCTGCTCGTTTTTAATTGGTTGGGTAGAAGCTGCTGCACAGTGCTCACCTCGATCGTTGCCACATACATCGGCACGGGCATCGTGATTGCCTAAGGTGGCATAAAACTTTACGCCGCTTTTTAGCAAGTTTTCGTAGGGAGTAGCAAAGTAAGCCTTGATTTTTTCAAATTCGCCGTTGGTATAAATATTGTCGCCAGCCAATAGCACCATATTTAAGGCACGGGCTTGATGTTGTTGGAATAAGGCTTTACCGACGGCGTATTGGCCAATACTGCCTGTGCCTGTGTCGGCCAATAGGCCAAAGCGGAAGAGGGGTTTGCCGGGATGTAGGGCGGGGAATGATTCACTGCGTTGGCCAAGGATTAGAGTGCCTGCTCCGATCGCTCCGAGGCCAGCAAGGCCAGAGAGTGTAATAAATTGACGGCGATTGATACCCACAGCACAGTCTCCCTATTGGTCGGTTTTCCACAGTACCATCATACCCAAGATTCTCAAAATATCTTGGGTAATTGCCAGTTCTAAGCATTAGGGGCTACGAACAGAGCTGGATTGACTAAGTTATGGTTTAGTGAAGCCACGTAAGGCACGGGGCTGTGATCTGGTGTTTGCAATGGCTGAGAAGATTAGGATTGAGGGTGTTTTACCAAATGGTGGTATTGATTCGGCTGAAATTCAGGTAGCATCTATTGTTCCATTTTTAGTGATGAAGGGAATCACTATGAGTGAGCGCCTCAAGGAAAAGGATGCTTGGGATATTTACTTTTGTTTATGTAATTACCCTGGTGGTTTGGATGAATTGGCTTTGGCCTTCCAGCCCCATGCTAATCATGGTTTGGTGAAAGAAGGTTTGCAGGTGATCGCAGAAAAGTTTGCTTCTTCCGAACATGTGGGTGCGGTTCATGTGGCAAGATTTGAGCAAATTACTGATGAAGAAGAACGGGCAATTTGTCAGCAAGATGCCTATCAAAGGGTTTTATATCTTTTGGGACAAATAGAAGCTGGTCAAAAATAATGCCAAGTATGAAGTTCACTAAATCAATCGATGATAAAAACATGAATCAATCGAAATTGTCAAAATTCCTTAGTTCCGCAGAAATAACAGAGCATGTATCGGAATTGTTGTATTTGCTGGAATTCTTCTCTAAAACGCGACATGAACAATGGGATGATTTACCCGATGATTTTGCTCCTTGCTGGGTTGATCTCACTCATGGTAATGCTGAAACGCCTGTTCTTTTTTTAGAATTGGTGTGTTCTAGTCTAATTAATTATTGCAATGTAAAATTGCTTTGGATTATGATGACTGGGAAAAATATCCAACCAATAAGTTGTCTTTTGAGCATTTCGTAGAGAAATATGCTACCGAATATGACCCGTGCTAAATTTGCTCACTGCCATGTACTTTTGGAATTATCCGGATGTGGTGAGGTTCTTGCTGGAAACATAACCTGATGGGCTAAAGACTGAGATTGGCCTGTGAAAGTGTTTTGGTTAACTACATCTCAATCGGGGAACTGAAAATGAAAAAGACTACATTATTTTTGGCATTGATACTTTGTTTATCTTCGATCGGCTGTAGTAGTACCCCAAGTACCACAGAGGTCAAAGAGGCCAAAGATGACACTGCGACTTTTTTCACTGATTACCAAAACACTGTCAACGCAGTATCTCAAAAAGTTTTGGCCAATGATTATGCCGGTGCCAAAGCTCTGCTGGCCAGCCAGAAAGCTAGCCTCCAAAGTAAATGTCAAGCTGTTAAAGCCAGCGGTGGCAATTATCCCTATCAGATAACCATGAAAACTGTGGCGGCCAAGGCAACTTTAGAGGATGCTATTGCTCGATCGACAGGGGGCATTGATATGGAAAATGCTGATAATAGCAATAAGGTTAATGAACAGAGAGATCTGATGACAGAATTCAATTCAATTTGCAAGTCTTAGTCTTTAGTCTATGCAGTAAGAACTACCATTCGACTGTCTAGACTTAAGATCTGATTTGATCGATCCCCTTGATGCAAATTTTATATTATCTCAATCAACGATTTGAGAGCTGATAATAATTCGGGTTCGGTATAGGGCTTAGAAAAATAAGCTGAAGCACCTAAATTCATTGCTAGCGATCGATGTTTATCACTATTCCGCGAAGTCAGCATTACAATTGGTAAACTTTCAAAAGCCTCATCTGCTCGCAGTGCCTCCAGTACCCCATAGCCATCCAATCGAGGCATTTCTACATCACAAATTACTGCTTGCACTACCAAACCACCGGCAAGTTTTTCTACTGCCTCTTGGCCGTCTTTAGCTTGTTCTACTTCATAACTTTCCTTCTCTAACATTGCTGCTAAATATCGTCGAACGTTGATTGAGTCATCAATGACCAAAATTCGATTCTGTCGGGTTCTTTCAATTACTACTGATCTCGATCGATTAATGTCTTGCCCAGTGGCTAAAAACTCGGCGTTCGCTGACATCCAGGCAGCTAACTGCACCAGATCTACCAACGGCACTACTCGACCGTCGCCCAAAATAATTGAATTGCCAAAGCCGGGAGTCAATGGTATGGGGCTATCTATTGATTTCAGCGTAACTTCTTTTTCACCCCAAAATCGATCAATATAAAAAGCGGTAGATAATTGATCTTCGCCTACAACTAGCAAAGTAGTCTGAGCGATGGTGGGAATCCCCGATAACTCAAATGGTCGATGATCGCGGCCAAAAGTCACGCCTTGCTCCAAGGCAACCAAAGGAATTATCTGAGATTGCCAAGAAATATGGGTGCCATCAACAGTCAATAAATCTGACTGGAAGCGGATAATTTCTTGGACACTATCTACTGATACTGCAAAGACGAAGCCAGCTCTTTCTAGTAGCATGACTCGTAAGATCGATAGTGCAAAAGGTACTCTGATCGTAAAAGTTGTGCCTATGCCCAGTGTTGTTTTGACCTGAATTTTGCCTCTGATTTCCTCGATATTAGTGCGCACCACATCCATACCCACACCGCGCCCTGAAAGCTCAGTCAAACTAGTAGCGGTACTAAATCCGGGTTCAAAAATAGCATCGAGTAACTCAGCTTCAGATATTTTTGCTATTTCCTCAGCAGGTAAACCCATTTGTTGGAATCGATCACGAATTCGATCAATTTTAATGCCACCACCATCATCAGAGATAGTAATGATGGTTTCGCCGCCGCGATAGCTGGCTTCTAGGGTAATATTTCCAGTTGCCGATTTACCAGCAGCTAAACGAGTTGCGACATCTTCGATGCCATGGTCAAAAGCATTCCGGAGGAGATGAATTAATGGGTCGCTGAGGTTATCAAGAATTGCTCGATCGATCCCAGTATGTTCACCGATGATTTTTAAATTTACCGATTTGCCAAATTGTACCGACAGATCTCGAACCAAACGCGGAAAGCGTTTGACCACATCGGTGAAGGGAGACATTTGGGTGCGCGTAAGGTTTTTCTGTAGGCTGCGAGTAGTTTGGTTAAGACCACGTACCGATTGAGTCATATCTTGAAGACTCATCTCAATATCGGTAGTTACCTCTTGTAACTGCACGATCGTTTCCATTTGATCTTGTGAAACTAAATGCAAATCATTATATTGATCCATTTCTAGAGGATCAAACTCAGTGGTGGTTGATGCCTTGGCAATCGATATTGTTGTATCAGACTGAGGAGTAGGAATTAATCCTTCCGTAGATGCTTGGTCGTACCATTGGCGTAGCTCTTTGTTAGATGATTCTAAATGGTTTATCCGTTTTCGAAGTAGGCCAGTATAGCTCTGAATTTCGCTTAGTCGCAGATTGATTGCATTACGTTCTAAAATCAATTGACCAAAAACTGTATTGAATTGCTTCAAATATTCTACGGGCACCCGGACAGTTTGCCCTTGTTGGTTGCTAACAATTGAAGTTGTATTAACAACAAGAGTGACTAGTTGATCATCCTGCTGCCAAACATTTGGTAATTCGGAAAGTTCAGCCAGCTCATCAATTAGTGCTGGTAGCTCATCCCAGTTAGCAGCGAAGTCAGAGGGTATTTCTGGTAAGTCAATGGCTGCTAATTCGGCGAAAAGCGCTAGTGGTGGTTCGTGGCGATCAAAAAAATTACTGATCTTCGGCGGTGCTTCTGAAGATCGTTCAAGTTCTAATTGGTGTGGTGTAGTTGCTAAAAACCCCACTATTTGTGTTGGTATCTTTTCAAAGCGACCTAGTAAAACTACTGAATGAGATGTGCGCCAAGCCTTGAGTACTTGCTGAGTAAGCTGCGTTGCTTGAGCAGGGAAAATATCTTGACAATGATTTTTTACTGATTGACAGAGATCGACAAACTGATCTAACTTGGCCATGCGACCAAAGTCAGTCAATTCTATTGCGATCGATTTGAGTGATTCTAAGAGTTCGGTGGATGATATTGTGGTTAGTTGAACATTTAGTAAATCGATTGATTCTTTGAGGGAACTTTCCAACATTAACATTGCTGGATCCACATCACCTTCTTGAGATAGCAGAGCGTTCTCATCTTCTGGGCGAAGATCACCTAACTGTTGGCGGAGTCGATCAAAAATAGGCTGAGACTGGTTGGTTAGCCAAGTTTCATTAATCACTTGGGCTTGCCGATGTAGTTCACCTACTTGGCGCAAAAAATCGACTCCTTGTAAGAGCAGAGTTTCTACTTCGGTATTGATTGTTTGGGAGTGATAACGCACTCTCAGAATCTTGAAAAAATCTTCGAGCTGATGTGCTACCTGGCTAAGCGGCATAAACCCCATCATA
Source organism: Synechococcales cyanobacterium (assembly GCA_043721015.1). Lineage (GTDB taxonomy): Bacteria > Cyanobacteriota > Cyanobacteriia > Cyanobacteriales > Chamaesiphonaceae > JAAFHZ01. Next base: position 7,326 of record JAYSRP010000180.1, read on the forward strand.
CCTGCGCCTCCCTTAATGGAGTGAGCAGCCCGAAGAGCTTGGTCTAGCTCTTGTGGGTCAGGAATTTTGCTGGCTAAACCGAGGACTGTAGACTCAATTCGATCGCAACAATCTGCGGCCTCATCTAAGAATTTCAGGGGGATTTGTCTATCGTTATCCATCACATTACACTTGGAATTGAGCGACTTTTTCTTCGAGTTTTTTGGCTACTTGGGAAGTAGACTGCATGGAGGTAGCCATTTGACTAGAGAAAACCGATCGCGCTTCGGAAGCCTCTGTCACCTGCTGCATCAATAATGCCACCACTTTAGCAGTTTCTGCCTGAGAAACAGTAGCTGTTGAAATAGTGCTCATTAGAGTATTAATTTCCTGTGATTTTTGCAGAACTTCATTCAGCTTTTGTTTAGTCATTTCCACCGATCGAGTACCATCTACTACCTGAGCTGTGCCTAGCTCCATCACCGCTGCTACATCCTGAGTTTCAGCTTGAATTGCTGCTACAATTTGGGCAATTTCTCTAGTGGCATTAGCCGACTGTTCAGCCAAGGCTCCAACTTGTTCGGCAACTACCGTAAAACCATGGCCTTGTTCTCCGGCGCGACTCGCTTCTACGCTGGCGTTGATGGCTAAGAGGTTGGTCTTGAGGGCAATTTCTTCAATGAGGTTAACTACTTGAGAAATTTTTTGAGAAGATTCACCGAGACGCTTCATCTTTTTGGCAGTTTCACCTACGGTAGTTCGCAAGCTAAGAATACTATTTACGGTTTGATCCATAGCCGCTGAGCCTTCCTGAACTACCAAGTAAGCATCATTAGCAATCGTCGATGCTTGGCTGGCATTGGTTGCTACCAACGCAATGGAGTTGGTCATTTGTTCAAATGAATTTAACGTGCTGCGAATTTCGGTGGCTTCGGTAGTAGCTTTTTCTGAGAGCTGGCGAATATCTTGTTCGTTAGAACCCAACGAAACACTTACCTGGCCGCTGCCCTGTTTTACTTCGATCGCAATATCGCGCAGGCTATCAATTACCGCATTAAACAAATCGGCAACTGTACTTAACTCCATAGAGTTTAAACTAGCTCTGACTGTCAAATCTCCGTTAGTAGCACCTTCGATTTCTTCTACTAAGTTAAAAATCTCCATTTCCAAATTTTCTCGCTGTTGGCGTTGCTGTGTAGCTTCTTTTTGACGCAATAGAATACTGCGATCGACATTCTGAGCCATCAGGTTCAGATTGCGGCTCAAAACACCAACTTCATCTTTACGCTCGTTTACTTCTAGGCGCACGCTGGAATCACCGGCAGCAATATGATCAGCAAACTCTGTCAGGCGACGAATGGGGCGAGAGATTGATCGGTGAGATGGCGCTAGTAACAAAATAGCAATTAGTAAAACTCCGCCGCCGATTGCGTAGCCCGTCCAAGTAATTCTTTGCAGGTTTTGATCTACCTTGGTTTCTGGTTCACCTACATAGGCAATGCCGATCGGTTTTGCGGTGGCCGAGTTAAGCTGTTGGTGATAATCATACAGCGGCGCATAACCTGTTACGTAGTTAATGCCAATAATGTTGGCATCACCCAAAAAGACTTTGCCTTCTTTTAGTACTTTATCAGCAACAGCTTTAGACACTCTCGTACCCACGGCTCGGGTCGTTTTATCGCTGTAGGGCACATTGGTGCTGACCCGCCAATCTTCGGCAAACAGAGTGGCGGTAGAAACCCCGGTTTCGCTCCTTAACTTGTCTACAATATCGTAGTTGCGATTTACCAATGTACCGACGATGGCTGTACCGACCTGTTTACCACTTAATTTAATCGGTTGCACCGACATTAGCACGAAACCAACCTTACCATTATCTATATTAAAAGTGCCTTCTGGATAGGGTTTTTTTGCTTCTGATAAGCCGGTGGTAGCTTGACTGCGGAGGCCAATGTTAGCTTGTTGTGCTAGCCCTAATTTCTGCAATGACTGACCGTTAAGTAGTTCTACCCCTGAGAGCGATCGAGAATTAGTCAATGCTGCTTGCACAATGCTAATATCACCTACTTCAATACCCATTTGACTAGGTACTGAAATAAATTGAGTTGAAGTGATTTTATCGGTAGGTATTGGTGAATATTTAGAGAAATCATCTTTGACTATTTGCACCGATTGAGCAACAGTTTGCCCCTTGCTGTTAGTGATCAAATAAAAGCTAGCATTAGGTTTTTGCTTTTTGGCAGCCTGAATGAAAGTAGCAAATTTGGCTTGCTGAGCTGTCGTTACAGCCGCATCGTCTAAGTCAATACCAGCAGCAGCTACCGACTGTGCCAAGATATTAGAGCTGTCTTCGATTTGACGAGTTTCAGCTTTTACCGAATTTTCTAGAACTAATAACTTAGTTTTTAAGCTATCTTTGAGGTCGCTTAATGACGTTTCTCTCGATAGACCCACCATTCCCTGTGTAACGATTACCACCGGTATTACTGCACCCGTCACTAATAAGGTGGTGATTTTTGCCTTGATTGAGAGGTTATTCCAAATCTTAGTTGGCTGCTGCCACCATTTGGCAGAGGGCGCTGTGACCTCCAACATTTGACTAATGGGGGGTAAATCATCTAATTCATGGTTGAAATGTTCTGACGGGAGAGAGTTAGTCATTAGTTGAATTTCTGTAGTAGTTGTAAGCTAGTAGATAGAACCTGAATTAATTAGCTATTTTGGTTTTGCTAAAGAAAAAGGATTTTTGCATAGTGGTGGAGCGTTAACAATCAACTCAGCATCTAAAACTAAAATTCGTTCTGTGGCCTCGCCAAAACTCCCCAATAAATAAGGAGTCAGACAGCCCGGGAAATCTCCGCTAACAGATTGCAGATGTGCTGTTTTAAAACGCGATACCCCCCGAACTTGCTGTACAGCAAGTCCCAGGTATTTTTTGGATTCTTGATCTTCGGATTCCATTACAGACGATTGAACTACAATGATTTGATATTTTTGCGGATTGATTGGTAAAGGTGGTAAACCCAAAATTTGTGCTAAATCGATTACCAAAAATACTCGATCACGGGTATTAATCAGACCGATCGAAAAAGCTGGCAGGTTGGGCAGTGGGGAAATTGAGTTAGCCGGGACAACTAATGCTTCTTGAACCCGTTCCATCGATAACAGCACCGGAGTTTCTGGAGTTAGTTGGAAGCGTAAGTATGGATCGCCAATAACTTGGGATGGCTGAAATAACTGTGGTAGAAGATGTTGAAGACGGGCAAGAGATGTATTAGTTATCATAGCTTTAAGCAATTACTGTTTGTACCGCAGTTGTTAATTCTTCAGCAGTATATGGCTTGGTTAAGTAAATTTTGACTCCTTGCTTCAATGCCCACATTCGATCGACTTCACGATTTTTGGCAGTACAAGCAATAATCGGAATATCGGCTGTTTCTGGTTGTTTTTTAAGTTGGCGAACAAGATCTAATCCACCCATCACTGGCATCATCCAGTCAGTAACAATCGCATCTGGTCGATTTGCTTGCGCTTTATGTAATGCCTCTTCACCATTTATGGCCGTAACTGTTTTGTATCCGGCAGAATTCAGATATTGACAAATCAATTCTAGTTCAGCCTGCATGTCATCTACCACTAAAATACTTGCCATTTTAACCCCAAATCTAAAAAACAGGTTGAAGCCAGTCTGTAATACTGAATCCCAACAAGATCATTATGCCCATTTGATAAATAAATAACTCAATATTTAAGTTAAATATTTTTCAATTATTGCTAGTAATTCTTCTTTAGTAAAAGGCTTGGTAAGATAGTCGGTAGCTCCAACTATTTTAGCTCTAACTTTATCAATTAAGCCTTTATTACCTGTTACCATAACAATTGGAGTTTCTGCCAGAGCCTCACTACTTCTAAATAGGCTGCAAAGTTTATAACCATTGATATTGGGCATGGTGATATCCATTAGAATTAAGTCTGGTTTTAGCCGCATGATAGCAGCAGAAGCCTTTACTGGCTCATCAAGTTTTGTGAGTTGATACTTGCTGCTTTTACCCAAAAATCTTTCGATTTCATCAAGAATCAGTGGACTATCATCTATACAGGCAATTTGATAGACTTTTGACTTTTTGTCAGGGTTTTGACCAATCGGTATTACTATTTGTTCATTTAAGCCGCTGGATAGCAAAGATGATTGGGGAACGTTTGGTAATGCATCAAAAGGTGCTGATGGCTTGCGCAAAAAAATCACATTATGTTGAATATAAGGAATCAGGAGATGAACCAACTTTAATTCATCTTGCTTAAGTAAGATCGCCAGATCTCGTAGACTGATACCGCGCATCACCTGAGAGATTTGATGTAAACTGCTGGGTGATAATATACCCCCCGGCACAACATTATCTGCTAAGTTTTCAGTGGTCAAGTAAGGTCTTTGGTGCGGTGACTGCACGAAAGCACTAAATCTTTGCCAAATAGTCAGGCGTTGGTGATAGTAATCGAGCAGGCTAGATATTTTTAAGCTGTTATGGGAATTGGCGATATCTGTTGTTGCCATCAGCCGATTCGGATGCCAAGTAGTGGTGCCATTGTTTAACCACAGTAGGGATTCAAGACTATCTTTAGTCAAGTCTAAAGACAGAAGGCGTAGTTGAGTTCGATCGATGAGTCCCTGCTCTACCAAAGTATTTACTTTTTGATAAACTAGTAGACCTGTTGATGACTGAGTACCACTGTGAATATCGTTCGCTACGGTCTGAGCTACTTCCTGGCAACCCATTTGGCGTAGTCTTTGCAGAAGTTTATTTAGGGGGAATATTGAGCAATCGATGCTCAATATTTGGCCAAATCGGATGAAAATATTCCAGGTAGTCGAATTATAAACCACTTCCAAGCAACCAGTTGTTTGATTGTTAGATAACTGTGTTAGCAGTAAAGAGGGATTGATTTCAGGGTGCATAGCAGATCCGAAGCTTATAGATAAAATTTCTATTGAGATGGTGAAATCTTCGAGCAGAAAACCCCATAGAATCTCTGTATTTAGAGTGCCCTAATGATCAGCAATAATTTCTATTTACAAGTTAAAAACATTAGCATTTTAAACGTAGTGAAATCACAGCTTGTCTAGCAATAATTATGTTTTTGTGTTACTAAATTAAGCAGGTATTTCCACTGTCAGTGATGCAACGGATAAATTTTAATTACTTGATAAATCACTGAAATATTTCGGTTTAAAAATACCAAAATGTGGTATCTACTTAGTCAACCTCAGCTAGCAGTAAAAAGTATTGCCAGTTCAATAGTGTCAAGGGAGATTTCCCTGAATATTTCTAATATGTCAATTCCATACTCGTTCGTATAGAGCATACCGACACCCACATTCCGCACCATTTTGTGATAGATTCGATCAAATATTTATCAAACATTTCAGATTCGCTCTATAATAAGTCCCCATTCCCATGGTTCCTCGTCGCTAGAACCCCAGCTAACCACGAGATCGCAGCCTCACATATCAACCTTGCGATGATGGAGATTCCGCAGTGTCAACTCAAACCCCAGCCTTAGTCGAACCAACCGCCAAAAACCAACTCCAGCAACAGATCATCTTGATCTTAGATTTTGGCTCCCAATACTCCGAGCTGATTGCCCGTCGGATTCGAGAGACTCAAGTTTATTCTGAAGTAATTTCTTATCGCACCACCGCCGAGCAGTTGCGGCTCCTTAATCCCCAAGGAATCATTTTATCTGGTGGACCAAACTCTGTTTATGATACCGGTGCCCCCCAATGTGACCCGGCAATCTGGGAAATGGGCATCCCCATTTTGGGCGTATGTTACGGAATGCAGCTCATGGTACAACAGCTTGGTGGCGTGGTAGAAAAAGCCGATCGAGCAGAATATGGCAAAGCCGCCATTCATATCGATGACCCCACCGATTTGCTGACCAATGTAAACGAAGGCAGCACGATGTGGATGAGTCATGGCGACTCTTGTCACCGGTTGCCGGAAGGTTTTGAACTACTGGCACACACCGAGAATACTCCCTGTGCAGCGATCGCCCATCATGAGCGCAGACTATATGGTGTACAGTTTCACCCCGAAGTAGTGCATTCGATCGATGGCGCGGCGATGATTCGCAACTTCGTCTATCACATCTGTCACTGTCAGCCTACTTGGACGACCGAAGCTTTTGTAGAACAATCCATTCGGGAAATTCGTGCGCGGGTTGGTGACAAAAAAGTATTGTTGGCTCTTTCGGGTGGTGTAGATTCTTCTACCCTGGCGTTTTTAATGCACCAGGCGATTGGCGATCAGCTCACATGCATGTTTATCGACCAGGGCTTTATGCGTAAGCTAGAGCCAGAAAGATTGGTGACTTTGTTTAATGAGCAGTTCCATATCAAGGTGGAACATGTGCAGGCTCGATCGCGGTTTATTGATGCGATCAAAGGCATGGTGGATCCAGAAGAAAAGCGCAAGCGGATTGGCCACGAATTTATTCGAGTCTTTGAAGAAGAATCTAAAAAACTTGGCCCTTTTGACTATCTTGCTCAAGGAACTTTATATCCGGACGTAATCGAATCAGCCGATACCAACATAGATCCCCAAAGTGGTGAACGAGTAGCTGTCAAAATTAAGAGCCACCACAACGTTGGCGGTTTACCCAAAGATTTACAGTTCAAGCTAATTGAGCCACTGCGCAAGCTCTTTAAAGACGAAGTACGCAAGGTGGGCAAAATAGTGGGCGTACCCGATGAAATCATTCAGCGTCAGCCTTTCCCTGGCCCCGGCTTAGCGATTCGGATTATGGGCGAAGTGACAGCGGCAAGGCTAAATACTTTGCGCGATGCTGATTTAATTGTGCGCCAAGAAGTTAATCGTCATGGTCTATACAACAGCGTCTGGCAAGCTTTTGCCGTATTACTCGCCGAGGTAAAAAGTGTGGGGGTCATGGGCGACCAACGCACTTATGCTAACCCGATCGTGCTGCGCTTTGTTTCTAGTGAAGATGGGATGACCGCAGATTGGGCAAGGGTTCCTTATGATGTGCTAGAAATTATTTCCAACCGAATTGTGAATGAGGTAGAAGGCATTAACCGG
>JAYSRP010000181.1:0-31706 GCA_043721015.1 Synechococcales cyanobacterium
GGTTGGTGAGGAATTTCATCCAGGTGTAGGCGTTTCTGGATGGTTTAGCGAGGGCGGTGGGGGTGAGCTGGTGTTTGGTGCAGATTGCTTCGATTTGCTGGGTGCTTTGGTGGAGTTGGGCGGGGATTGCGGGTGGGATGGTGTTGTTGGTGCTGGCGGCTTGAAACAGTTGTTGGTTGATTTGGGTTTGTTGTTTTAGGATGTTTTTGAGTTTTAGGGGCGAGGTGGACATGGGGTGTTTTTGATGATCTTAAATTAATATGAATTATTCCATTGATTCTAGAAATGTCTGAACCCTGACGATCGGAATTTGCCGAAATGGATGGAGAACCAATAGGTCATCATCCCCAGTCAAGATCAAATCCGCCTCACCATTTACAGCCAACTCCAAATACTTGTCATCTTTCACGTCTCGGCATTCATTGATTTGCTCAGTGATTTCAACAAATTCGACAATTGCATTAAATGCCTGACGTGATTTACCTTGGGCAGACAATACGGCACTGACGATGACATTGGCATCTATTACCAATCGCTGTTTGCTACTGGTCATTCAAAATTGACTCCAGAATCTCTGGAGTAAGTCCACTTGCTTCGGCTTCAGTACTGATATCACTCATCGTTTGTTTGAGGCGATCGACAGCATCTTGCTTGCTTTCGGTGGCGACTTTTAGCATCAAGCCTATTCGAGCAGCAATTTGTAAGCGTTCGGTTTCTGTGGCATTGCGGTAAGCTGTCGCAACTGCCGATGGAACTTGAATTGGAATCTCTTCTACAGCAGCCATAGTCTTCACCTAGTCCTAAATTTGACTTTCTTCTTCCGCTAAGGTAACAGATTCGTTCAGCTTTGCTGTACCGTAGGTAATCGCCGAAAGGCGCAACCTGCGGACACGTTTGGTCTGAGGTTGCCTCAGACCCGTGCGTGGCAGGTCGCGAAGCTATCGGGCTATTGACGGATGATGGGCAACGCCAAGAGGTATTGGCAGATGTAGATCTGTTGTTGATGGATAAATCAACTGCTAGACTAAGAGAAAATTTGGAGGGAATACTGTGGCAGAACCGGTTATTGCTCTGACGGCTAGTGCGATTGCTACCTTGGCTTTTCAGGAGTTTGTGAAGTCTGGGGCTGGGGATTTGGCGAAGAGGTTTACGGGGGAGGCGATCGCCAAGATGGGGCGGTTGCGGGATTTAATTTGGGGTCGGTTGGCTGGGAAGCATCCGGCGGCGGATGAGGCGATCGAGAGGGCTAAGGCTGGGGAACAGGAGGGAATTGATAATGTTGCAGCGTTTTTAGGCTCAGAGTTACTTATTGATAAGGAATTTGCTGGGCAGGTGCAGGCGATCGCAAAGGAGATTAATGCTGGGAAGTTATTAGACCAGAGTCCGATGACCCAAAATAACTATGATAATGCCAAGGGTTGGCAGGCGAGAGTGGAGGGTGGCACTGCTTATATTGGAGAAATCCATATTTCTGAGAAAAAGCCAGATTCTTAATCGTTGTTTATGGGTGATCGAGAATCTATGATATGCAGCAAGACAACCGAGACAATGCAACAGGTTTCCAAACGACGGTAGAAGGTGGTACGGCCTACATTGGTACAAACTACATATATCAGTCGTCTCGTCCGCCTCGGGGTATCCCATTTCAGGCTTTGGCGTTGCCGAAGGATTATGTTGATCGACCAGAAATTCGGCAAAAGATTAAATCGAAGCTAATTGATTGTTCTGTGTCCAGACCTGGAGCGCTGGTAGTTATTGCAATCTATGGGTTGGGTGGGGTTGGTAAATCAGTGATGGCAGCGGCACTAGCGCACGATAAGGATGTGCAGGCAGTTTGTGTAGATGGGGTGCTGTGGGTGACGCTGGGGCAAAACCCTGATCTTGAATCCTGCTTGAGCGCCTGGGTTCAGGCATTGGGCGATTATAATTTTAAACTCACAACGATTGATTCTGCTTCCTCCCATCTGCGGAGTTTGTTGCGGGATAAAAAAATGTTGTTGGTAGTGGATGATGCTTGGAATTACGATCATGTGGCACCTTTTCAGGTGGGCGGTGAAGGCTGTCGGGTGTTGGTGACTACCCGTGAAGCTCATGTGCCAGATGCCGATCGGATCTATATGGACGTGATGTCTGAGCCTGAGGCGCTGAAATTACTGCTGAGTAAGGCTCAGGTTGAATCCTTGCTGGTTGAAGACGATCAACTAGCAAGGAAGTTAATTACGGTAGTTGGGGGTTTGCCATTGGCGTTAGATTTGGCGGGGGCGCAAATTGCCGATGGCAAAGGCTTTGTTGTTATCTGAGGTGCAAAAGTCTAGCTACCGCATCCATGATTTAATGCTTGATTTGGCGCGGGGGGTGTTGATAGGCAAGAAGGATACAGAGATTCCAGGGCTAGATTTGCAGTGGCCGGTTGCTCATGGGATTTTACTCGATCGATATCATCTGCAAGCCACGGATAATTTGTGGCATACTTTGCCAGATGATGGTTATATTTATTCTCACTTAACCTGGCATATGGAGAAGGCTGGAAGATTAAATGAGTTGCATGGTTTATTTCAGGAGGTTACAACAGAGGGGCGAAATGGTTGGTATGAGCGGTGTGACTTTTTGGGTCAAAATGCTAAATTTTTCACCGATCTGGGACGGGCTTGGAAGTTGGCAGAGGAGATGTATCAAGAGGATGTTTCCCCATCAATAGGTTTACAAATTCGGTATGCGTTGATTTTATCCACCTTGAATAGCTTGGTTAGTAATATACCGGCAGAGTTAATGGCAGTTTTGGTGAAGAATAAAAGGTGGTCGCCAGCTCAAGGGTTGGCCTATGCTCAGCAAGCAAAAGAATCCGGGAAACGTAGTGTGATCGTTCGAGAGTTAGCCTCTTATTTGCCGAAAAATCTGCTCTCAGACGCATTAGATATAGTCCGTGGGATTCAGAATGAGTCTGATCAAGCCACAGCGTTGAGTGGTTTAGCGCCTTATTTGCCAAAAAATCTGTTTTCGGAGACTTTAGATATAGTCCGTGGGATTCTGAATCAGTTATACCGAACCAATGCCCTGACTGGGTTAGCACCTCATATACCGGAACATCTGCTTTCAGAAGCTTTAGATATAGCTCGTGGTATGCATGAATCTGCCCGAGCCATAGTGTTGAGTGGTTTAGCGCCTCATCTGCCAGAAAATCTGTTTTCGGAGGCTTTAGATATAGCCCGTGGGATTCTGAATAAGTCATACCGAACAAATGCCCTGACTGGGTTAGCACCCCATATACCGGAACATCTGCTTTCAGAAGCTTTAAAAATAGCTCGCGGTATGCATCCTGAATCTGACCGAGCCAAAGTACTGACTGGGTTAGTGCCCCATCTGCCAGAAAATCTGCTCTCAGAAGTATTAGATATGGTACATGTGATTCGGACTGAGTCTGGCCGGACTAATACACTGAGTGGGTTAGCACCTCATCCGCCGGAAAATCTGCTCTCAGAAGTATTAGATATGGTACATGTGATTCGGACTGAGTCTAGCCGAACTAATGCACTGAGTGGGTTAGCACCTCATCTGCCGGAAAGTCTGCTCTTAGAAGCATTAGATATGGTATGTGTGATTAAGAAGGATTCTGACCGAGCCAATGCACTGAGTGGATTAGCACCTCATCTGCCAGAAAATCTGCTCTCAGAAGCATTAGATATTGTGCGTGGGATTCGGACTGAGTCTGGCCGAACCAATGCACTGAGTGGATTAGCCCCTTATCTGCCGGGAAATCTGCTCTTAGAAGCATTAGATATTGTGCGTGGGATTCGGACTGAGTCTGGCCGAACCAATGCACTGAGTGGGTTAGCACCTCATCTGCCAGAAAATCTGCTCTCAGAAGTATTAGATATTGTGGGAGAGATTCAGGATAAGTCTTACCGAGCCAAGGTATTAAAAGGATTAAAGTGCGATCTGCCGGAAAGTCTGCTCTTGGAGGAATTGTATGCTGCGAGTGTAATTCGGGATGAGTTTGCCCAAGCTACAGCGCTGAGTGGGTTAGCACCTTACCTGCCGGAAAATCTGCTTTCAGAGGTATTGGATATCGTGCGTGGGATTCAGAATGGGTCTTTCCAAGCTAGTGCGTTGAGTGGGTTAGTTCCCCATCTGCCGGAAAATCTGCTCTCAGAGGTATTGGATATCGTGCGTGAGATTCGGAATGAGTCTTCCCAAGCCAATATGTTAATAGAGTTAGCGGCTCATCTACCTCAACATCTGCGGCCAAAAGCATTGGATGTCGCTAGTAAGATTGAAAATGAGCCTGACCAAATCAGAGCGCTGAAAGTATTGTCAGCGCCTCATCTGCCGTATATTGCCTCAAAGGCTTTAGAACCTCCTATCGACTTGGAAAATTTAAATTTCCCATTTTGTTCTGAAATGTTGCATACCTTATCTGATCTTGATCGAGCACACTTCCTCGAAGACATCCCCAAACTAGCACCAGCCATCATCCACTTATCTGATCGATCCACACTAAACCTAGTCGTCCAAGCCATCCGCGAAGTCTGCCAACAATGGCCATAAATTATACTAAACAAATCCAGCCGCACTAGTCCCATGAGCGACCCGATCGAGACCCTCTGTACCGTCCTACTAGATATTGCCAAAACCTCCCCCAGTGCCAATATCAACGATATTATGGCGCAAGTCAAAAGCGCACTCGATCGAAACACTAAATTAACCAACGCCCTCCAAACCGATACCCGGATGCTCCAGATCAACCTGGGACAATCCAAAGGCTATCAGGTGCTAGTAGAAGGAAACGCCACCGCCTACATCGGCGATCGATACGAACTAGACACCGATGCTGTCATCAAAGCATTAGGGAAATTATTAGACGAAATAGCCCTGAACCAGAATCCTGTTGGTACTCCCCAAAATCTCCCCCGCAGCGGAGTCGTAGAATTTGTGGGTCGTGATTCCAAACTCATCGAGCTACACGAACAACTTCAGAATAATAAACGCATAGCTATCACCGCGATCGCTGGGATGGGTGGCATTGGTAAAACTGAGCTGGCGCTACAATATGCGATCGAGCAGTTACAGCAAGGCCAGTACCCCGCCGGATTCTGTTGGTTGAGAGCCAGAGATCGAGAAATAGCTACTGATATCGTTAACTTTGCTCAGGTGCATTTAGGTTTAAGCCTGCCTGAACAACTGGAAATCGAAGATCAGGTGAGATTTTGTTGGCAGCGGTGGCCGGAGGGGGAAGCCTTGGTGGTTCTGGATGATGTGACCGATTATCAGGCGATCGAACCCTATTTACCGCCAGCAGATCCCAGATTCAAGCTGCTGATCACGACTCGGTTAGATTTAGGCTCTACGGTGCAGAAGGTGCCTCTGGCAGAATTGGAGGAAGAGGGTGCGATCGCTCTATTGGAATCATTAGTGGGAGTGGAGCGGGTTCGATCGCAGTTAGCTGATGCCCAGGCGCTATGTAAATGGGTGGGCTATTTGCCCTTGGCTTTGGAATTGTTGGGGAGGTTTTTGGCAAGGAAGTTGGATTGGTCGATCAGTAGACTTCTCAAGGCATTGGATGAGAAACGTTTAGCGGCTAAGGCTTTGGTGGAGACGGAAAACGGTATGACTGGCCAGTTGGGTGTGGCGGCGGCTTTGGAATTGAGTTGGCAAGAATTGAATGAGGCTGAGCAAGAGCTGGCTTGTGTGTTGGGGATGTTTGCGATCGCGCCGATTCCTTGGTCGTTGGTGGAGAGTTGTCAGCCGGAGATTGATCCTGATGATCTGGAGGACACCAGAGATAATGGTTTAATGGCTCGTAGTTTACTGAAGCGGGTTGGTGATAGTAGTTATCAATTGCACCAAATTGTGCAGGAATATTTTCGGATTAAAATGAAGGAGAGGGGCGATCAGGGGCAATCTATCAAAGCTATTTTCTGGCAAGTGATGGTGGGGATTGCTAGAGGCATTGATGAAAGACCGACAATAAATCATATTGAACAGCTTAGGGCGTTGATCCCCCATTTGGAGGAAGGTGTTCGATCTTGGATCGATAGCATCACTGATGAAGATTTTATATGTCCTTTTGTTGGCATAGGTCATTTTTATGAAAGTCAGGGAAACTATTTATTTGCCGAACCTTGGTATGGAGATTGTTTAGAAGGTACCAAACAGAGATTAGGAGAGCAGAATCTATATGTTGCGATGAGCCTGAGTAACTTGGCGAAAATCTACTGTTTTCAAGGAAAATATGGAGAGGCTGAATCTTTCGGTAAATCAACATTGGAGATGTATAAGTTGATAGGAGATGATCATCCGAAAGTAGCAGAGAGTCTGAATAACTTAGCGGTCGTATACAAATTACAAGGGAAATATGAGGAGGCCGAACTTCTTTCCCTGTCAGCATTGGAAATGTTAAAGCGGATGTTTGGAGAGGAGAATCCGGATGTAGCACTTACCCTGAATAACCTGGCTGATGTTTATAGTTCTCAGGGAAAATATGAGGAGGCTGAGCCACTTTGTCGATTGGCATTGGAGCAGAGAAAACGGATGCTAGGAGAGGATCACCTGGATGTAGTAATGAGCCTGAGAAGCCTAGCGAGACTTTACTCTTCACAAGGGAAATATGAGGAAGCTGAACCTCTTTATCGCTTGGTATTGGAGCAGGGAAAGCGGATGTTAGGAGAGGATCACCCAGATATAGCAACAAGCCTGAATGACCTAGCGAGACTTTACTCTTCACAAGGAAAATATGGGGAGGCTGAACTTCTTTTTTGCTCGGCATGGGAGAGGTATGAGCGCTTGTTAGGAAAGGAGCACCCAAGCGTGGCAACGAGCCTATGGAATCTTGGTGATCTTTATCAAAACCAAGGTAGATACCAGAAAGCAGAGGCTCTATATCGTCAAGCTTTAGAGATCGCCCAATCCAAACTAGGCTCTGATCACCCCACTACCCAAGGCATTCTAAGATGGCTTAACTCCCTACCTCAGTCCCCAGCTTAAAGCTGAAACCGACCAACTCCATTCCTCCATAGCAACCAGCGTAATTGTAACCCTCAATTCTTTGTTGGGAACTGCACCAACGACTTTTTGTGTAATAATGAATGTAAATATTAATTTAAACCTGCGTTAATACACATCAACGAACTAATGCAATGGATGCCAGCAACATCGATTACCTTCGGTACAGCCAAGCTGAACGACTTCTCGCCCTCGCCAAATCCCAAGGAACCATTCGGACTCGGGAGGCGATCGCCCTCAATATTCATCCAGAATATTTGCGCCGTCTAGTAGAAAAAGGCATACTCCTGAAATCTGGGCGTGGCATGTATACCTACGTTGATGCCGAACTCAGTGAAAATCATAGTTTAGCAATAGCTAACCACCGAGTGCCCCGTGGCATCATTTGTTTGCTCTCTGCCCTGCAATTTTATGGCATCGGCACCCAAGCCCCCTTTGAAATATGGCTGGCGATCAATGTAAATGCCCGGACACCCAACGCTGAATCACTACCGCTGAGAATCGTCTATATGTCAGGGTTAGCCCTCACCACGGGCATTGAAACTCACCCGATCGAAGGAATCTCTGTCCAAATTTTCAACCCCGCCAAAACCATCGTCGATTGCTTCAAATATCGCCACAAAATCGGGCTAGATGTGGCTCTGGAAGCTCTGCGAGATGTCTGGGAATCGCGGCGCTGCTCAATGGATGAACTATGGGAATACTCCAAAATTTGTCGGATGAGTAAAGTTATGCGCCCCTATTTAGAGTCTCTATCATGAGCCAACCTCAGTACCTAGCGGCTTCTGTCCGTCAGCGATTATTAAATTTGGCTCAATCTCAGCAAGAAAATTTCAATCTTGTTTTGACTCGCTACGGCATTGAAAGGCTTTTATACCGCTTAACTCAGTCTTTTTCAGGCGATCGATTTATTCTCAAAGGAGCAATGCTGTTTACTATCTGGAGTGATACACCTCATCGAATGACCAAAGATGTCGATCTATTATCTCGGGGGGATAATTCTATCGAGAATATAGAAACAATTTTTCGAGAGATTTGCCGATTAGAAGTAGTTCCAGATGGCTTGGCTTTTGATGAGACAACTGTGAAGGGAACTCTAATCAAAGCCGATCGAGAATATCCGGGAGTCAGGATTCTTCTCACTGCATTTATTACAAACACGAGAACCCGCATCGATTTACAAGTTGATGTGGGGTTTGGAGATATAGTTACTCCGACACCACAATTGGTCAACTTACCCACTATTCTCCCTGATTTTCCTGCTGCTCAGTTATACGCCTACAGCAAAGAAACTGTGATTGCTGAGAAATTTGAAGCGATGGTTTTACTGGGAATTGGGAATACCCGGATGAAAGATTTTTACGATCTTTGGTACTTATCACAGAATTTTACATTTCAGGGCGATCTCCTTTGTCAAGCCATTATCGCAACTTTCGATCGCCGTCGAACCCCTATTCCTACTAGTACCCCTTTGGCCTTGAGTAGCGAGTTTGCTAACGATGAAACAAAACAGCGGCAGTGGTTGGCTTTTGTTCGTAAGGGCAAACTTTCTGATGATAATTTAGTCTTACCCCAGATTGTATTGCTTCTTCATGATTTTCTTACCCCCCCAATGATGGCAATAGTTCAACAAGACAAATTTAATCTCTTTTGGTCTCCTGAGCAGAGCTGGCACTCTCCATGAATGGGAATACATAGGTTAAATTGCCGAATTTAATAAAAACTGTCGAATTATTAGAAACATCAGGAGTTATCAAAAATGCTTGATATAACAAAAGCCGCAGAAATTCTAGAGCATCACTTTGCTACCGTTACTCCAGACGAATTCGCCAAAAATCTCCGAAAGTTTTGTCCAGAACTGTTTGAAGACGAGCAAAACAGCTCAGACGCAGTTCCACTAAGTAGCGAAGAAGTCTACCGCAAAGCCAAAGAAGACGGCAAATTAGAGATTTCACCTAAACTTCTTCAAAAAGGATTCAGCCGCGAAGAAGTAGCAACAATTTTAGAAATAGATATTAATCTCATTGCCTCATAAATCGGCGATGGTCAAAGCTCAACAACAATGGATGCAGCTTATCGAACAGCAGATCAGCAATAATCTGTGCCGTAGCGGGAGCCAATAGAATACCATTGCGATAATGCCCCGTTGCCAAAATCAACCTAGGATCAGCACTGCGACCTAAAATCGGCAACTCATCAGGCGTAGCTGGCCGAAAACCCCACCATTGTTCCACCACCGGATATTTAGCCAAAACCGGACAGAGCCGAACCGCCCGATCGAACAATCCCTGCACTCCCTCAGCAGTATTACCAGCGGCAAACCCTACATCCTCACTAGTCGCCCCAATCACAATCCGCCCATCCCGGCGCGGCACGATATATATCTCAGACCCAAATAGCACGGTGTTTAGTGGCAACTCTTCACCGGGAGGAACTTGAAAAGCAATAAGCTGCCCTTTACGCGGCACCACTGGCACAGATAAAAGCTCCTGACTCCAGGCTCCCGTGGCTAAGATGTATTGATCGGCTACCAGACCAGCCACACCCTGAGACAAATCTTGCAGATCCTG
This sequence comes from Synechococcales cyanobacterium, assembly GCA_043721015.1. Lineage (GTDB taxonomy): Bacteria > Cyanobacteriota > Cyanobacteriia > Cyanobacteriales > Chamaesiphonaceae > JAAFHZ01. The sequence goes on from JAYSRP010000181.1 coordinate 9,570, forward strand.
CGCTGTCACCGTTACCCTAGTTTGTACCCGCACCCCCGCCAATTCGGCAGCGACCTGGAGTGACTTGTACAAAGCCCGGTTATCGACCTGACCATCGGTATCAAACCAATATCCGCCAATTACTTCGGCACCCAAATTATCGGTGGGTAAGTGACCGACTAATTCCTTTCTGTCATACCAAGTCATCTGAGAATCAGCGGGTCGATTTTCTTCCGGGAACGCTGGGCGAACATAGCGAGGAGCCAAAATTCCGCATTCCCAATAGCCAGTATCCAAACCAGTGGCCATCGTCAGCTTATTTATCCAGTCGGCATAAAGGCTGCGACTATAAGTACATAAATCTAGCAGGGCACCGGGAGCAATTTCTTCGGCTTGGGGTGCCAACATCCCGGCGGCTGCATTGGCCGCTGCATTTTGGTAATCTTGGGTCAAAACCAGCACCTGTAAACCACGCCAGCGCAATTCGAGGGCGATCGATAGCCCAATAATACCGCCACCAATTACAATTACTTCTGCTGCTTTAGTCATTTGTCATCTCAAGACTCTTGCTCCACCAGCAATTCTAGCCGAACCTGTCCGGCAAATGCCGCTGTTCGGTCAAGGCTGCGCGAACGAGTATAGAATAGGTAGAGCTTTTGGAGCCAGTTTTGAATGGAACAGTTGAACAACGCTTTCACCCTTTTTCTCAGCTTATTGGTGGAAGCTATTCCCTTTTTGCTATTGGGAGTGCTGCTTTCCGGCCTGCTGCTGTTTTTTGTTGATGAGCGCAAGCTTGTAAAACTCGCGCCCAAAAACCCTATCTTGGGGGCTTTTGTGGGGAGCTGCATTGGCTTTTTGCTGCCAGTATGTGAATGTGGCAACGTGCCAGTAGCCCGCCGGTTAATTGTCCAGGGAGTCCCGTTACCAGTCGCTGTAGGCTTTTTACTCGCGGCACCAGTGATTAACCCGATCGTGATTTGGTCTACCTGGATTGCCTTCCGCGACCAGCCCGAAATCTTGTGGCTGCGGATTATTTTTTCGCTATTGATTGCCACCATTATTGGCTGGGTGTTCAGTCGCCAAGGAGATGTGAAGTCTATATTGCAGCCAGCCGTGGCGCTGAGCATGGCGAAACCATTACCTGTAGAGGATCCTGAAAAACCGACTTTGCTTCGATCGGGTAACTTCATGCTGGGCGGCGGTGAAAGCCTAGAAGCTAAAATGGCCGTCAGTATGGAACGCAAACCCCAGTTTTCTTGGTCAGAGCGGGGTAATATGCTGCTCGATAATACCATGCAGGAACTACGGGAATTAGGCGGTATTTTGGTTTTAGGAAGTGCCTTGGCTGCCCTAATTCAGACCTTTACGCCCAGAGAATTAATTCTTGGACTTGGCCAAGGCTCAGTATCTTCTGTCTTAGCCATGATGCTGCTGGCCGGATTAATTTCGATCTGCTCCACTGTCGATGCTTTTTTTGCTCTCTCTTTTGCCGGAGCTTTTACCAGCGGATCTTTGCTAGCCTTTTTGGTCTTTGGCCCCATGTTTGATCTGAAGGGAATAGGTCTGCTGCTTACCGTATTTAAACCCAAAGCAATCTTTTATCTATTTGCTTTAGCAGCGCAGCTAGTTTTTCTATTAACCCTGTTTGTAAATTTCAATGTTAATTAAATGCTATTAATAAGTCGCCTATTTAAAGGTCTAGATAAAAATTGGCTGGACGCGATCGCTGTCACCGCCTGGGGCGCATTGCTTTTGAACTATTGGCTGAATGGCTCACTGAGCATTTTGATTCATCCCAGCTATTTTTGGCTGGCAGCCTTCACCGGCTTTACCCTGCTAATTATTGGCTCGATCAAAGCCTATTTATTATTTAAATACCCCCAAGTCAAACCAAGCACCGCTGGTCACGTTAGCCTATTACCGGGCAACTGGGCGATCGGCCTATTATTAGCCACAGCGATCGCCGGGTTATTGATCAATCCCCGCGTTTTCACTAGCTCCAAAGCCATCCAAGGGGGCGTAACCGAAAACAGTGCCATTACCCGCTCTCAGCCCCAATCTTTTCGCAGTCAGGTCAAGCCGGAAAAACGATCATTAGTAGATTGGGTACGCACTCTTAGCGCTTACCCCGAGCCAGATACCTACAGTGGCCAACAGGCCAATGTCAGCGGTTTCGTCGTAAATTCTGCTGAACTTGGCGGTAAATATCTATTGCTCTCGCGGTTTGTGATCACCTGCTGTGCCGCTGATGTCTATCCAGTTTCTCTAACTATCAAGCTACCTGCTGATCAGCAATATAAGGCTGATACCTGGTTGGCCGTAACTGGTCAGATGGTTACGGAAACTTTAGACAGCAAACGTCAACTGGTCTTAGTCGCCAAAAATATTAAGCCGATCGAGACTCCTCGTAATCCCTATGAATATTAGACCTCTCTCTCAACTCGATCGAGCAGCCTTGACTCTGATGGGAATTTTGATGGCTTTGACCGTCATCTTGTTAGCAGTGGGCGATCGAAGTGCGCCTTATGTGCGGGAGTTTAGCTGGGCAAATCGCCCAATTGGTGCTGAAGATAATTCTTTTGCCTTGCGCTTTAGCCGATCGATGGATCGCCCCAAGGTAGAAGCAAAAATCCAGATCAAATCAGATCCCAGCAATCCGCAAAGTGCCTTCCAGCCCATTAGTCAGGTGATGCCTGGGAAAATTAGCTGGTCGGGCAAAAAAATGCTGTACACACTTAATACCCCCGTGCCCTACGGCAGATCTTATGAGCTAAGAGTGCAAGATGTCACCGCCGCTAGTAATGATGGTAAGCCGATCGGTAAAGAGATTACGCCTTTTGTCCAAGCATTTAACACCAGAGAAAAAATGTTTGGCTACATTGGCACCGCAGGAGTTGATCGAGGCAGACTAATGATTCAGCGTTTTCCTCAAACATTGGAAAACAAGACTCCCGAGAAATCACCTGCTCCAGTTGCAATTACCCCTCCAGAATATTTGGTCAAAGATTTCCGCTTTACACCGGGCGGCGAAGGCGTATTTTTTACTGCTTTATTAGCTAGCAATGGCAATGAACTGCTTTCTCGCCAAAAAATATATCGCACCCCAATTCAAAATTTAGGCCAAAACCAAGCGCCCAAACTAGTCTTAGATAGTAATGAGTATCAAAATATTCGCTTTGAACTCTCCAACGATGGCAAAATTTTAGTTGTCCACCGAGTCGGTGTAAAAAATCCTAGCGACTTTGGCATTTGGGTAATCGATGCCCAACAAGGAACTACTTTGCAACGCATTAGCCAAGGCGGAAAATTCAAAATCACCCCCGATAGCGCTTCGATCGCTGTTTCTGAAGGCCAAGGAGTAGCTCTTAAACCCTTAGTTCCAGGTACTGACAGCATCGAATTTATGGCTAAATATGGTCAACTTTTGAGCTTTTCACCCAATGGCGCAGCAGCGGCTTTAGAAAAATACAACGATGATTCTAGTCGTGATTTGTTTTTAGTAACTAATCAAGGAGTCGAAAAGAAACTATTAAATGTCAAAGGCGAAATTCAGGCAACCCAATTTTCTGCGGATGCCCGCACTCTTTACGCGATTACCGCAGAATTCCCTAAGGGCGTTGCAGAGAATGAAAACCTGGAAGACACCGGCAAATATAGCGCTCAACCCTATTTGATGTCGATCGATTTAACTACTTTCAAATCAGAGCTATTGGCTAAACTTCCCCAACAGCAAGACACTACACTCAGCCTCTCTCCTGATGGTCGATCGCTGTTGCTTGATCAGGTCTTGACAGGAGGCGCAGCCAATCAAAAAATCTTAACTGCCGCTGATGGTCAGCCGATCGAGCGAGGCATGATATCGATGCTAAATTTATTAGAGCCTAAAGCTAAGCCAGAGTTGCTGCCGATCGCAGGTTTCAATCCACGCTGGGCACCATAATAAATCCCCCGTATTGGGGGATTTAAACATGCTTATTTAGAACCAACCGGACTCTTCACCCGAGTAGCCCGATTCACCAACTTCTCACCTTCTCGCTGCTTTTTACCACGCCAAAGAATCCGCAGCGGCGTGCCCTTAAATCCCAACTGCTGCCGCAACTGATTTTCCAAATAACGACGATAATTATCATTAAACCGTGCCGGATCATTCACAAACAGCGCAATCGTCGGTGGTTGAGCACTCACCTGAGTACCATAATAAATCTTACCCTGCTTACCACCAGCCAGTACCAACGGGTTATGCCAACTCGCCGCTTCTTCTAGCACCTCGTTAATCACCGCAGTACTCACCCGTCGCCGATGCTGCTCCACCGCCCGATCGACCACCGGCAAAATCTCCCTCACCCGCTGACCATTCAACGCACTGACAAAGATATTCTCTGCCCAGTCCGTAAAGTTTAACCGAGTTTCAATCTCTTTCTGGTATTCATAAATGGTATAAGAGTCCTTCTCTACTGCATCCCATTTATTCATCACCACCACACAAGCCCGACCTTCTTCAATAATGCGGCCAGCTAGCTTTTGATCTTGCTCAGTTACTCCATCAGTAGCATCTAGCACCATCAACACCACGTCAGCGCGTCGAATCGCCTTAAATGCCCGGTTAATGCCAAAGAACTCTGGCCCATAGTCCACATTCTTTTTCTTGCGAATACCAGCAGTATCAATCAGCCGATATTTCTTACCATCTACCTCTAGCATCGTATCGATCGCATCCCGAGTTGTCCCCGAAATTGGACTAACAATTGATCGATTTTCACCCAAAAACGCATTCAGCAAACTAGACTTGCCCACATTAGGCCGTCCAATAATCGCAATCCGAATTTCCGCTTCCTCTTCATCATCGACAGTATCTGGTAACTTCTCCACCATCGCATCTAACAATTCGCCAGTGCCGTTACCGTGAATGCTAGAAATGGCAAAAGGTTCACCTAAACCCAGCGCCCAAAAATCAGCCGACTGCAAAAGGCCAGTAGTTTCCGATTCGCATTTATTGACTGCCAATAGAACTGGCAATTTTTGGTGACGCAGCCAAGTAGCAATTTCTTCATCACCTGCGGTACGGCCCATCTGACCATCGACCACCATAATGGCGACGCTGGCTTCACTAAGGGCAGCAAAAGCCTGCTCCCGGATCAAAGGCAAAAATTCGGTTTCATCATCAAAAACCAAACCACCAGTATCGACTACGGTATATTCTCGATCGCCCCAGAAAGCTCGGCGATAAGTTCGATCGCGGGTAACACCAGCTTCATCGTGGACGATCGCATCTAATGCGCCTGCTAGCCGGTTGACCAAGGCAGATTTGCCCACGTTGGGGCGACCGATGATAGCAACGATTGGTAATGACATATTGTAAGTAGGAAGGGAAAGATTTTGGTGGTCGATGGTCTGACAAAAGACGCTGCTGTACCATTTGATGTGGAGGTACGCAAACCGCAAGGTCATTTGCCAGACTCACGCCTAGAGGCGAAAGTAGACTATTGATGCGGCAGAGCTGGCTAGGTCGGATTCCGGATCATACCATGAGATGATCTAAAATTTCCAACAGATTTAGGAAGCTGTTCTGTTGATTGCTGATTTCAATGCTTGCGGTGGTTGTGATAAAATCGTTGACAACTTTTATACAGACAAGGTTATAAATATGGCTGCTCAAATTATTTTGGCTAAGCTCCCTGAAGCCTACGCTTTCTTTGATCCTTTGGTGGATGTATTGCCGATTATCCCCTTGTTTTTCTTGGCTTTGGCCTTTGTTTGGCAAGCTGCTGTGGGCTTCCGCTAAGTTGCATAATTGGGGGCTTGTCCCCCTCTCCTACCTAAAATTTTAGTAATGTTTCAACCAGAGGAGCAGGTATCATCTCCCCGCGCATATCCAAAATCTGGACGACTACCAAGTAGGCGATTGCTAAGGCCAATGAGATTGCGCCAGTGGTCACAGCAATTATTTTCGATCGATCCATGAGTTCTCCTTCCATATACTCAAATTATATAAGGGATTGACTGTCGTACCCCAGATGCCATGTCACCAAGAAAACAACTTGGTATAAAATTAAAAAGTGAACAGAATGCCCATAATTCTATGCTGAAGATTTTCAAGTTAGCAAATCGGCATGATATTGCAAATGGTTGGCTATGAAAGTAGAAATAAAATAGTAGCTATGATCATAGCCTGCTTGCATTCGTAGATTTAGAGTTTGATTGGAATCTGAACAGGCTTGTGCGAAGTGCTCAGGCATTAACTGACCCACCAAAAACTGATCTGCTGATCCTTGATCAATCAAAATGGGGAAAGATACCTGCTGCTGCTTGACCAATTCTGTTGCATCATAGCCCCGCCATAGTTCTTGGTCATCCCCCAAATAATTCTTAAAAGCCTTTTGACCCCAAGGACTCATTATTGGGTTAACAATCGGTGCAAAAGCCGAGATCGATCGATACATCCCCGGATTCTTTAAACCACAAACCAAAGCCCCATGACCACCCATGGAGTGACCAAAAATTCCCTGGCGATCGCTCACCGGAAAATTAGCCCTAATTAGCTCAGGTAATTCTTGGGTAATATAACTATACATATTGTAGTGCTGTCGCCAAGGCTCCTGGACTGCATCTACATAAAACCCAGCTCCGCTACCTAAATCATCATCTAAATCTTCATTGGCGATACCGGTATTGCGAGGACTGGTATCGGGCACTACTAACAACAATCCATGCCGAGCCGCAAACTGCTGTGCCCCAGCTTTAGTAATAAAATTTTCGGGAGTACAAGTCAGCCCTGACAAAAAATATAGCACTGGCAAATTAGTTGCCGGACTAGGTGGCTGATAAACCGCAAACCTCATCAACCCATTACAAACCGGTGAATGATGCTGATAAAAACCAACATTACCACCAAAACAGCGAGACAGAGAAATTGTTTCGATCGTCATAAATCACCAATAATAAATCAATTTGTGGGGCGGATCGATCATAAATCGATTCGTAGGGGCGGGTTTATCTAAAATCCCCGACCCAACCCATCATCACCAAATAAAAACCCGCCCGCCCCACAAGTCAACCGCAACTCAACAGATTCCGTGGATCGAAGAATTCCATAATTACCCAAAATCCAATCAATTCAAAATTTCCAATAGGTCGATCGATTTCGTAGAAGGGCGGGTTTTTATTTGGTTATTTTAGGTTTTGCCTTGTTGGTGGATAAACCCGCCCCTACGAATCGATCGCTGGCATTATCAACCAACCAAACGTTTTGCCTGCGTCACCCAACGTTGTACCCGATCGACCGTGGGGGTCAAATCATTACGCTGTAACACCGCCACATGCAGCCGGAGAACCGATCGATGTAACTGACTAACTGGAGTTAAAGCCAACTGTGCCACTGAAGCAATCCCGGCGTGCAGCAGCAGGCCGCAGTAATCGCAGCCTACACTAGATAACTGCGCCAAGCTGGCCATCGCTACTACCTTTTGAATATGACGAGGATGATGACCAAGGCTGGTCGCCAGGGCAATTTGCTGATCGCTCGACAGCCCTACCAACTGCCGAGTTTCGGTTAAACCTACGTCATCTAAATCCCGACCCAGATTGGGATCTAGACCGGGCAGATCCATAATTAGCCAGTTACAGCGCATTAGCCCACAATGAGGTTGACCAGTTTACCTGGCACCACAATCACTCTTTTAATTTCTTTGCCCGCGATCGATTTTTGCACAACTTCAGATTCTCGCGCATAGGCTTCCAGCGCCGCCGCATCGCTGGTGGCTGGAACTTGGATGGTGCCGCGCATTTTACCCATTACCTGGATGGCGATCGTGATTTCATCAGCCACTAAAGCCGTGAGATCGGTAATTGGCCAAGGCTGTTCGTGAACCGAGCCACTTTGCCTTGCCTGCTGCCAGAGTTCTTCGGTCATGTGGGGCGCAAAAGGTGCCGCCAGCAACATTAGGGTTTTAATGCCTTCGGCGTAGACCGAGGATTCTGGTATTTTGGCATCGGTCAAAGCATTACTGAGTTTCATCAGCTCCGAGATCGCAGTGTTGAACTGGTAGGCACCACTCAGATCTTCGGTGATGGCTTGGATGGCAATGTGGATCGATCGGCGGAGATTTTTCTCTTCTTTCGACATTTCACCAGTTGCTATAGCTTCGCTCAGATCATATCCAGCTACTAAACGCCAGACCCGACCCAAAAAGCGCGATTGACCTTCTACGTCTGCCTCATTCCACTCCAGATCTTTTTCGGGTGGAGCTTTGAACAGCACAAACATCCGGGCGGTATCAGCGCCATATTTGGCTAACACATCTTCGGGGTCTACGCCGTTATATTTGGACTTAGACATTTTCTCGAAAGACAACTCCAAAGCATCCCCAGTATCTGGGTCTTGAGGATTACTCGGATCAGCCACATTAGCCGGTGGAATATACTTGCCAGTCAAAGGATTCTTGTAGGTAGTGGACTGCACCATTCCTTGAGTTAGCAAGCGCTGAAACGGCTCATCGAAATTCAGGAATTTTTTAGTACCATCACCGCCAGCGTCTCGAATTACTTTGGTAAAGAAGCGAGCGTAGAGCAAATGCAACACCGCATGTTCCACGCCTCCCACATACTGATCTACCGCCATCCAGTCATTGGTAATTTCTGGATCAAAAATTGCTTGGTCGTTACCAGCATCTGGGTAACGCAAAAAGTACCAAGAAGAATCTACAAAGGTATCCATCGTATCGGTTTCCCGCCGAGCCGGAGCGCCACAGCTCGGGCAGGGCACATTCACCCAAGAGGCCAACTGACCTAAAGGATTGCCGCCTTTGCCGGTAAATTCCACATCCTCGGGTAAACGCACTGGTAAGTCAGCCACGGGGACTGGAACAGTGCCACATTTTGCACAGTAAATAATCGGAATTGGTGCGCCCCAATAGCGCTGCCGCGAAATTAACCAATCGCGCAGCTTAAACTGTACTTTGGCTCGACCATAGCCTTTTTGGTCAGCATATTTAATAATGTCCTGCTTAGCTTTTAACGATTCCAGACCATCAAACTGCCCAGAGTTAATCATTTTGCCCTGGTCGGTATAGGCTGACTGCAATTCTGTGCTTCTATCCTCTCCGACAATTACCTGATTAATTGGTAGCTTATACTGAGTCGCAAACTGAAAATCGCGGGTGTCGTGTGCCGGGACACCCATCACCGCACCAGTACCGTAGCTGTATAGAACATAGTCAGCAATCCAAATCGGCACAGTCTTGCCGGTGAAAGGATTCAGCGCCATCGCGCCCGTAAACACCCCTCGCTTTGGCCTGTCCTCGGCGGTGCGATCGATATCTGTCTGGCTCTGTACTTCGGCAATAAAAGCATCCACCGCGCCCTTTTGCGCTGCCGTAGTCACTTGGTTAGTTAATGGATGCTCGGGTGCTAGCACCACATAGCTCACCCCATAGACGGTATCTGGGCGGGTGGTAAACACGGCGATTCTCTCGCTGCTGTTTTCAATCGGGAATTCTAGATCAGCCCCTACCGATTTACCAATCCAGTTAGTCTGCATCAGCCGCACTTTCTCTGGCCAGCCTGCTAGTTGGGACAAATCACCCAAGAGCTGTTCGGCATAGTCGGTAATCTTGAAATACCACTGTTTCAGCAATTTCTTCTCGACGATCGCCCCCGATCGCCAAGATTTACCTTCGCCATCTACCTGTTCGTTGGCTAAAACGGTTTGATCGATCGGATCCCAATTTACCGAGCCTTCTTTTTGATACGCCAAGCCCGCCTGAAAAAACTTCAGAAAGATCCACTGAGTCCAGCGATAGTATTCTGGTGAACAGGTGGCCACTTCTCGATCCCAATCGATCGATAGACCCAGTTTTTTAAGCTGAGTGCGCATGTGGGCAATGTTTTGGTATGTCCAGGTAGCTGGGTGGATGTTGCGTTCGATCGCCGCATTCTCGGCCGGTAGACCAAAGGCATCCCAGCCCATGGGGTGCAGCACCCGATGCCCCTGCATTCTTTTTTGGCGAGCCAATACATCGGTGATCACATAGTTGCGCACATGCCCCATGTGCAGGTTCCCAGAGGGATAGGGAAACATTGAAAGAGCATAGTATTTAGGTTTGGCGCTGCTGGTATCGGTTTTATAAAGCTGCCGATTTTCCCAGTCTTGCTGCCACTTGAATTCGATTGTGCTGGGCTGGTAAATGTTTTCCATGGATACAAAAATGGCAGGGACGGGTCAGTTATTCACTGTACCTGTCTCTGCGGGTGGTGTAAAGGTTATTTGACAAAATCGGGATGGCCAGATTCGAACTGACGGCATCCTGCTCCCAAAGCAGGCGCGCTACCAAGCTGCGCTACATCCCGGCGAGGTTTTAAGCTCTTGGAACTAATATAACCCATATCGGCAAAGTCTGCACAATTTTTTTTGAATTTATAATTCTGCCTCGGCTAGCTTTTTTATGATCCACAGGTGATCTGATTGGAATATGCAATGTTCACCATAGGTAGGCTGGGACAAATTTAATTTTCAGTGAATACTTCGATCGATAGCATCACCGCAATCCCCAACATCAAAGTAGCAGCCAACAAATCCAAAGTTTTCGGCGACACCAGCTTAGAAATCCAACGTCCCAACAGCACTCCCACCAAACTAGTGGCAATCAGTGCTGTGCCTGCTCCCAACAAAACACTGAGGGGCGATCGAGACTGGGCAGCCATCAGCATGGTGGCTAATTGGGTCTTGTCACCCATTTCTGCCAAAAAAATTGTGATAAACGTAGACAGCCAAACCCCCCAGGCACTATTTTTGGGTACAGAGCTGGGGGGTGATATAGATTTTGGGGGAGTCACAGGGGCCGAATCAGACACGATACCTTTCTCATATTTTGCTCACTTTTCAGTATCGCACTATATTCTCTCGGCAGCCTACTTTTCTAATTCGTTTTTCATGCGGTCAAGGGTCATGCTCATGCCGTCAAACATCTGCTGCGGAGTCATGCCGAACTGGCCAAGCTGAGTATTCATCTGCTCTACGGTCATTTTGGCCATAAAATCATCAGAAAGCTCAAAGCGCTTCATAAAAATCCTGTACCGATCCATCAACTCTTCCATCTGGTCGATGTACATTTTTTTGCCATCTCGATCGAACTTGCCATAGTTGCCACCCAAACCCACCAAGTTCTGGTAGTCTGTGAACAACTGCTTCGCTTCGTTTTGGACGATTTCGGAGTCAAAAAATCCCATGGCTTTCAGTAAGTAAAATAGTGTTGACGGGGTTCTTCCCGATTTCCCTCATTGTAATCTAGCCCCAATCCATTATACATGCGGTTTCCCTCACTTCTTTCTACCTCTTTATCCCAGTTTCACAATAGCTTTCAGCCTAGGCATGTGGCCATTGTGTTGGCCTTTGCTGGCGTGGTGCTGCCAGTATCTGGGCTGCACAAATTTTACCTGGGTCAGCACCGCTGGGGCTTGGTATACTTGCTGCTTTCTTGGACTCCGATTCCCCATGTGGCAGCGGCGATCGAGGCGGTTTGGTATTTGACGCAGCCCGATGGGTTTGCAGGAATGAATGCGGTGGCTGGTAATGTGGCAACTCCTAATTTACTGGTGCCACAGCTTACCGATGGCATTCGTCAACTGGAACAGTTGCGAGTAGATGGTCTAATTACAGAGTATGAGTTTGAGCAAAAGCGACGGCAGTTTCTCGATCGGATGTGACTTGTAACTTTCTGGGTAGCAATTTAAGCCGTGACATCTTGAGTACCCCTCACCCCAGCCCTCTCCCACAAGGGGGGAGGGGGCAAGAGACTTCGCTTTGCGCTCCGGCTCCCCTTCTCCCGCTTTGGGAGAAGGGGTTGGGGGATGAGGGTCTTTCAATGCTATCTTTGAAGTCTTTGTTCCGCTTTGAGTTGATACCCAGCTTTCTGGTTTATTACACAAGTTCTAAACTTCGAATATTGTGATAAACCAGAAATTATTATTCTGCTGTAAGGCTCCTTTTAGCTATTTTTCGGGTTTAGCATCCTTAGAAATCAAAATATTTTTGGTAAATACTCGATCACTCTCTGTATATTTAAAATCGATCGATAAATCATGAATACTCAGATTTCCTGGGAGAGTTGAAGTATCAGAGTTAATTAGCTTACAATCTTTTTTGTCAAAACCATCAGTAACACAAACTTTCATTGCTGTTACCGGATGGTCAAACCATCGATTGGTAAACCATGTCCTGTTCACCACATGAGTAGTGTGATATATCTTGAATTGTTTGCCTGTGAGTTTGAGTACGATAAACTCTTCAGCCGTATCACTTCCGTTAAAGTTAATAAGGCTTGCATTACCAGATACTTGCTCACTCAGCTTTATTTTATAAGTTATGAGATCTTCGGCAGCCAAGGTAGGCGAGAAACCAGAAAGTGAAAAAGCAATGCCCAAAACAATCAACAAAGATTTACGAGCCGTTTTGCTATGAAGACTGAGATTTTTAAGAAATAGCATGAAAACAATGAGTAATGGTCAATAGATTAGCTTATTATAGCTTATTTGACAAAAACTAGTTGAAGTATTCTGGCTGCTGTATTGAAATCTGATTCCCCATATGATATTGACGATATAAGGCATTTTGGGGTTTTACATAGCCCGATGGATTTCTGAAGGTAAACCTGTCTGAATCCTCCTTATTGATTGTTCAAATCACCCACCTGCGCCATAATGGACGGTGCAGCAAGTAGGAGAAACAAATCCAGTGGCGTTGATTGTGCAAAAATACGGCGGTACATCGGTTGGTTCGGCAGAGCGGATCAAAAAGGTGGCCGATCGAGTAATTCAAACTGTCCGCGCTGGCAACTCAGTGGTGGTGGTGGTATCAGCTATGGCTAAAGCCACCGATGGTTTGGTGGCGCTGGCGCAAGATATTACCAATGAGCCTTCCCGCCGGGAAATGGATATGTTGTTGGCCACTGGTGAACAAGTGACGATTGCTTTGTTGACCATGGCGCTCCAGGCCGCAGGTCAGGCAGCGATTTCTTTGACTGGTGGCCAGGTAGGGATTATTACTGAAAAAGAGCATACTCGCGCCCGGATAGTGGGGATTAAGACCGATCGAATTCAGCGCCACTTAGATCAGCAAGAGGTAGTAGTAGTAGCTGGTTTTCAAGGAATCAGTTCGGCTGATGATTTAGAAATTACCACCTTGGGGCGGGGAGGCTCGGACACTTCGGCGGTGGCTTTGGCAGCGGCCTTGAAGGCAGATTTTTGTGAGATTTATACCGATGTGCCGGGGGTCTACACCACCGATCCCCGTTTGGTGCCCAATGCTCAGCTTTTGACCGAAATTACTGCTGACGAAATGTTGGAATTGGCGAGTCTAGGAGCTAAAGTACTTCACCCCCGCGCTGTGGAAATTGCCCGCAATTATGGGGTGCCTTTGGTGGTTCGATCGAGTTGGACAGATGATCCGGGCACCAAAGTTCACTCTCAGAATATTACGCCCCGCTCATTAGCTAATTTAGAACTGGCTCCGGCGGTGGATGCGGTGGAGTTTACTACCAACGAAGCCAAGATTGCCTTGCTGCATGTGCCCGATCGACCAGGGATTGCCGGTCAAATCTTTCGGGCAATGGCGCGGGAAGGGATTGATGTGGATCTGATTTTGCAATCAATTCATGATGGTAATAGCAACGATATTGCCTTTACTGTCAGTCAATCAATGCTAACCCGTGCCCAAGCGGTGGCCGAGGCTTTGGCTCCCCAGTTGGGTGGAGCTGAGGTGATTGTAGAAGACCATATTGCCAAAGTTAGTATTACTGGTGCCGGGATGATTGGCCGTCCGGCGATCGCGGCAGAAATCTTTGAGCTATTGGCGGCGGCGAGTATCAATATTCAGCTTATTTCTACTTCAGAAATTAAAGTGAGCTGTGCGATCGCGGCGAAGGATTGCGATCGGGCGATTGCGATTCTTTGTCAGCATTTTGCGATTAATATTTCGGCGGCTCCCCAAGGAAATTTGCCCACCGTGCCGGTGCGGGGAGTGGCGTTAGATATGAAGCAGGCGCGGGTGGCGGTATTAAATGTGCCCGATCGACCAGGAATGGCGGCAAAGATTTTTAGTTTGCTGGCACAGCGAAATATTAGTGTAGATACAATTGTGCAGTCGCAACGCACTCGATCGATTAATGGTGTTGTTACTCGGGACATTGCGTTTACGGTGGCGCAGTCGGAGGTGGGGAAGGGGCCACGAGATGCTAGTGAGGCGCAGAAGGTGCTAGAGACGGCACAAGCTGATCTGGGCTATGGCCAGGTGGTGCTGAATGAATCGATCGCCAAGATTAGCATTGTGGGTTCGGGGATGGTGGGTACACCCGGTATTGCGAGCCGGATGTTTCAGGCGTTGGCGGAGGCTGGAATTAATTTACATATTATTGCTACTTCCGAAATTCGGGTGAGCTGTGTGGTCGATCGAGATCAGGGTGTGAATGCTCTACAGGTTGTCCATCAGGCTTTTGATTTGGGCGGCGATATGACGGTGACGGTGCCAGGTTCATAAATTGCGGCTCTAGCAAATCATCAAGAAAATCTAGGGAATATTTTTCAACAAGATAGAACTCGGTACGGTCATTATAAGTCATCACATCCCAAGTTTTTTTTAGTCAGAGGTATTTATGTAATAATAAGGTGCATTTTCATTAGGGTTTGAAATGTTACTAAGCAAAACTGAAGTTGAAAAACTGTGGCAAGCTTTCAGTGTTTTTGATACGGATAACAGTGGTGCTATTTCTGCTGCAGAACTTGGACAGGTATTAAAATCGTTAGGACAATCACTGAACCCCACCGAACTCCGAGATTTAATTAAAGAAGTAGATATTGATCGCTCTGGCAGTATTGAATTCGATGAATTTAAAACCCTGATGATTGCCAAGCAAGGTGATCGACAAAGCCGCCTGGAATTGGCATTTAGTATTTTTGACAAAGATCACAGTGGTCATATTACTGCCGATGAAATGCAGAGTGTGATGAGTCAGTTTGGACTGACTGATGTTGAATTAAATGCCCTGGTTAAAGAAGTGGATGAAGACGGTGATGGATCGATCGGCTTTGCAGAATTTTGCCAGATTCTGCCCCCAGAGACCAAAGTTACTGAGCCTGCTAATAGCGCCGTACCTCAGGCTATTAGCAAAGACACTAGCCCAACAGCAATGATAGCCACAAGATCAGCAAAAGAGCTAGATAGTAATTTAGGCTTAGTGCCATTGCCAGGTGATATCGTTAAGCAATTTGCGGCAGAAAAAATCCGAGGAACATCGCGTTTTCAAATGCAAATCGGCATGTTTAGATTAATTCAAGGAGCAGCTTATCGTTGTTTTCGAGAAAGCTTTTCGGCCAACCATGAAACCCATCTTCAAGTCAAAAGTTTACCTTATCGCATCAGCGATTTCGTGCTTTTTGTGCAAACAGCGATCATTTTATATAAAGAATTAGACATTGTAGAAACAGCTTGTCATCCCTTATTAGATGCAGTAATGCAGTCTATTACCGCCGAATATGCTCGTTTAGAAACTCGCATCAGCGATTGGCCAAGCCTAAATAAAACTCCAGAGATGTTAGCTGAAGCTGAAGCTATGTTGGCCGCTCGTAGTAAATCGGCCAATACCCGCGAAAAATTTGCAGCCGGGGTGGAATTTGCCATCACCATGAAAAAACAGCGTTTGCAAGTTGGCGATATTATCGAAGGAGTATTAGCTCTTAACGAACTTAATCGGCTGCGGAAACAGGAAATTGAACAAGAATTCTCCCCAGCTTCAGCTCCGTCTGTTGCAGATCCTCAAGTTTATCTGCAACAGTGGCACCGAGTAATCCTGACCAATTCGCTAGAAGCGATCGATGGTGTCATGATGCCGGTGGCCTACTGGTATGAAGATTTTATGCCCAAACTGTTAATGGCCTTCAGTGTCAGTACCGAATCAGATTTAGCGGCTAACACCATCCCCAATGAAATAAAACTAAATGAATGGTATGAATCAATCAAAGCATCTGGGGGGTTTGATCGCTATGGTGAAGATGTTGCTACCCATTTCACGCACAGTACTCCGGCTCAAAAACTGGCAATTCAGCAGGCTTGGCGGTTAACTCATCACTATCTCAATGGGGTACAAAAACGCCGAGAGCGGGTAGAGTTTGGGCGAGAATCTGGAGTGCTATCTCAATATGTAGCTTTTATTGATGTCTATCTTGGCCGTAATGATATCAAAGACTCCCAAATGCGAGTTAGCTTTCCATATTATTTGGGTCCAGCGGTCTGGCGATTTTTTCACACCACAGCCGAAATTATCGATACCAAATCAATAGATCAACAAAGCATTTTTACCCATATATTTAAGGACTTCTTTAAGCTATTTGCCAGTCTATATCCTTGTCCTTATTGTCGCCACCACCTCAATGCCTACGTTGTCCAAAACAAAGAGGTAGACATGTATCCGGTAGAATATTTACTGCTGGGTCAAGACTCTGGTGGAGGAGATTTTAACATGTCGATCGATGACAAGTTATCTACTGTAGTTGATGGTGCAACGCTACGCTTATTTTTCTGGAAACTGCACAATACTGTTTCTGCTTCGATCGCCCGTTCCGAAGAGTGGTATCACCAGGATGAACAAGCCTTCTACACCACTCGCCATTGGCCTAGTCTAGATTCAGAGCTAGCCCGAGCCAGCGCCTTACAACAAGCCAGCATTGCTACTGATCGACTGTACCGTATTTATGGGCTGCTACGGCCAGTCTCTCGCCTAGCCGGTATTCGCCTAGAGCTACAACAACTACTCGATAAAGGCGATATGGAAAGCCTCAAACAAGCTTGCAAAATGGCTCAAGACTACATTAACAAACTAGAGTTATCAATAATTACTGGACAGTTTCTCCAAGAAACTTATTTCTTTGATCTCAACACTGTTGATCAAGCACCTGCTTTTACCCCCGCAGAAGAGGCTTTTGGCCGCAGCGGGTTGTTTGTAGAAATTTAGTGCCCAATCAATTAGCGCATAGTCACAAATTCTTCAGCAGAACTAGGATGGATGCCGATAGTGGCATCGAAGTTGGCTTTGGTTGCGCCCATTTTTACCGCGATCGCCACGCCCTGAATAATTTCTGCGGCATAATCACCCACCATATGAGCACCTAACACTTTGTCGGTAGCAATTTCTACCACCAGCTTCATCAAAGTTTTTTCTTGCTTGTCTGGTAATACATAGTACATTGGTCGGAATTTACTGCGATATACCTTGATGGCATCTACGCCATATTGCTCCTGAGCTTCTGCTTCAGTCAGTCCGACAGTGGCGGCTTCTGGCGAAGTAAAAATGGCCGTAGGAATATTGGCATAAGACATCAAACGGGGCTTGTTACCAAAAACCGTGTCGGCAAACGCTCTACCTTCATTAATAGCGACCGGGGTTAGTTCAATTCGATCGAGGCAATCACCAACTGCATAGATATTATCGGCACTGGTACGATTATATTCATCTACCACTATTGCGCCGTTTTGCACAGTTACTTTAGTGTTTTCCAACCCCAATTTGTCAATGCGGGGTCTGCGACCTAGTGCCGACAAGGCCAGAGCGTTAGCAGCCAAAGTTTCGATCGAGTCACCATTTTTGATTTTGACTAGTACTCCCTCAGGAGCGGCTTCGATCGCCAATAATTCAACTGAATGGCGAATTTTGATGCCATGGTTGATCATGCCAGCTTGGACTTCTTCCCTTAATTCTTGATCAAAGCCGCGCAAAATCAGGTCACTGCGAATAAGTTGGGTGACTTCACTACCCAAACCATTAAAAATACTGGCAAATTCTGAACCAATATAACCACCACCCAAAACAATTAACTTTTGGGGCTGCGTGGGTAAATTAAAAATTTCATCAGAAGTAATTGCATGTTCGATTCCTAAGATTGCAGGCTTAATTGGCTCTCCGCCCACCGCAATCAAAATTCTTTCGCCCGTATACTTTTTGTCTCCCACTGCCACCGTATGACCATCAACAAACGAACCAACGCCCGTGATTACTTCTACTTTGGAGTTATCTAACATTCTTTGGTAGATACCATTGAGCCTGCCAACTTCACTATTGACCTTCTCAACCATCTGTGACCAGTTGAGTTTGCTTTCGACTTTACTCCAGCCGTACCCCACGGCTTCTTCCATCAATCCAGGAAAATGGGAGGCATACACCATTAGTTTTTTGGGAATGCAGCCCCGATTTACACAGGTGCCGCCCAGCCGATCAAACTCAATAACGGCTACTTTTGCGCCATATTCAGCGGCGCGGCGCGCGGTGGCAATACCGCCAGAACCAGCCCCAATTACCAATAAATCGTAGTCGTAACTCATAGTGACCTCTAAGGAATACAGGGAATCATGCAGGGGATGGTGAAAGGCGATCAGACTGCGTTTGTCGTTGGGATATTGCCGAAGGGCAACGCTGCGCGAACGGCTCCGCTCACCCAACTGGTTAATCATGTATCCGGTCACTGAGCGGAGTCGAAGTGATCCGGATACCGGCAGACCAAATCAGTGATCTTAAATTAAGCCTTAGCGCCTTTCAAATAAGCCAGCATAGTGTTGGCATCAGATACTTCAAAGGGGTCAGTAGGGCAGTTGTCGCTGTAGCCAGCTTCAGTAAAGATCTTCTCGATCGACATATCTTTGACCACCATCGAATAACGCCAAGAGCGCATCCCAAAGCCTAAGTTGCTTTTATCAACCAACATGCCCATCTTGCGGGTGAATTCGCCGCTACCATCAGGTAATAAGAATACATTCTTAGCACCCTGACCTTTGCCCCACTGGTACATCACAAACGCATCATTTACCGAAATACAGATTACTGCATCTACGCCTTGACCTTTGATTTCGTCAAACAATTCTTCGTAGCGAGGCAGGTGAGAGGTAGAACAAGTAGGAGTAAAAGCCCCAGGTAGCGAGAAAACTACTACTCTTTTACCTGCAAATAAGTCTTTAGTAGTTACATCTTGCCAACGGAATGGGTTATCACCACCTACAGATTCATCTCTAACGCGAGTCTTAAAGGTTACATCGGGAACGTTGGTAATTACAGTCATGATCAATCTCTTTAAATGTTGGATTAGTCCGTACATATCTCAGAATAATTCTGATGTAAGAATAAGTCAAGGATAAAAATTATTATTTTTTAGTAGCTGTTCTTATCATAGAAGCGCTATTATTAAGGCCATGTATCTTAAAGTCGGCAGATATGAAGATCTCTCCTGATAAAATCGTCCAAATTTTGAAAGATCGCGGACTGCGGGTTACACCCCAGCGTTTTGCGGTGTACCGAAACTTGCTCGATCGAGAAGATCATCCCACTGTCGATCGATTGCTATTAGATCTCAACGCCCAAGGGCCAGTTTCTTCTCAGGCAACTGTGTACAGCGCCCTACAAGCATTACAGACTGCTGGTTTGATCAGAGAAGTGCGAATCGAGGCTGGTATTGGCCGGTATGATGCCAATGTACATCCTCACCATCATTTTTGCTGTAACAACTGTGGCTCGATCGAAGACTTGCCCTGGCAGACCTTTGCCGAGTTAGATTTGCAAAAAATTAAGCCCGAGCTGCAAGCCCAGACTTATGAAGTGGTAGTACGTGGTCTGTGTAACAATTGTCAGCAATAATTTAGGCACTCTGCTTGGCCATGCCATTCAGCAGCCACAGCGAGAAAATCAAACCAATAAAATGAGCAAAAATACTCTGAGTATTTGCCAGCACCTCCAACATTTCCATCGGTTGAATGGTGATATTGGCCATCGTCGAGCCACTATTCATCACTTGGCTGAGGGCAAAAGGATTGATCAGTGCCAAAGATTTACCAAACAAACTCCAAATCAGACCTTGTGCTCCCAAAATCCCCAATGCTAACCCTCCAATGTTAATAAACACTCCCATCTGAATCAACTTGACCGTATCTGCTTTACGCGGACGAGCATTGGCATCTGAGAATTTTCGGGCAGACAAACTGTATCGTAGAAACCAAAAAACCCCAGCAAAAGCCAGCGCCAAAGATAAGACTGTAAAGACTAAGCCACCACCAGTATTTCGATCGGTACCTACCCCTCCCGGATTTTTACTGGCTGCTGTCCAAGCGATCGCAATTAGTAAAGCCATTCCAGAAACCACTGCTGGCACCAACTGTCCTAACAGACCAAAGCGGCCAGCGAAGCGCAAGTTAGCCGCAATTTTCTTAGCGGCCACCGGAGTTGAACTATTGTTAAGAGATTCTGTCATGATATTTTCAACAAATCGAAAGAAAAGTATATATAGAAATTCCCCAAGGGGAACGATAATCGAGCTAACCTTAAAACAAGCATCTAAAACTTCAGTCTAAATTATTAAAACCGATTGGCAGCAATAATGGTCAGATCGAAAGTAAGTAGAATTACAGTTTAGCTAAGCAATCACTTGAGCTAAGCAGACTGAGTCCTGATGCTTTTTCAGAAGGGGTGTGTGAGGCTAATCGCTATGATGATTATACCTGCCCAAGATTTCAGTACTTTAGAGCATTCTATTGGTCAAAACTATGAAATTTGATGACATTTACCGCTTCTTTCAGAATCCACCGCCACTTTATCTTAATCAAGAACTAGCGGTCTGCTACATCCTGTCTGTTTTGATGGATGGTGACTCCTATGGCACTGAGTTAATTTCTCGCTTAGAGAAAGAATCCGAAACTTTCCGGCTTTCAGACACGGTGTTATATAGCGCCATCAAGTTTCTGGAAGGGTCTGGCATGATTTCTGGCTATTGGAAAAAGGTGGAAGGCCGAGGTCGTCCCCGTCGGATGTACAAAATTCATCTGGATTGGGAGTCTAAAGCACGGGAATTTGCTAGTTTCTGGGACAGCTACAGCGAAGCCAGTCGTAAACAGCCTGCCGCAATGTCCAACACACCCATGATGTTGGTGTGATCAGGCAAGCAATTGGAGGCGCCCTTGTCTCCTGTTGTCTTTTTGTGGTATCTTAGTTGTCTGGCATGTTTTTGAGTGCGCGGGCGTAGTTTAGTGGTAAAACCATAGCCTTCCAAGCTGTTGTTGTGGGTTCGATTCCCACCGCCCGCTTGAAAATGAAAAGAACAAAATCTACTCTCTGACAATGGTTGGGGATTATTTTTTATGATAAATGAGAAAATCAATATCGGTTTACATTTTCTTTATAATCTCCCTAAAAGCCTTGCTGTTAAATACTTTGAAGCTAAAACAGTCCAGCGGATTCTCCATTCTAGACAGACTAAACGTGTCAAATTGTAAATTTTCTGCTAATTTTGGTAAAGAATAGAAATAATATCTATCCAAATTTAAAATATTTTCTGAATCGCGCAAGGGACCTAGAACATGACCATTGCATTAGATAGAGGCCAGGAACGGGGACGGTTTGATGTCCTCGATGACTGGCTGAAAAAAGACCGCTTCGTATTTGTGGGTTGGTCTGGAATTTTACTGTTTCCTACGGCCTTTTTGGCTTTGGGCGGCTGGATGACCGGTACTACCTTCGTTACCTCTTGGTACTCCCACGGTTTGGCTTCGAGCTACCTAGAAGGTGCAAACTTCCTGACCGTAGCGGTATCTACACCTCCCAACAGCTTGGGTCACTCCTTGCTATTTCTGTGGGGTCCAGAAGCTCAAGGTGACTTTACCCGCTGGTGTCAGTTGGGTGGCCTCTGGGCATTTGTGGCTCTGCACGGCGCTTTTGGCTTGATCGGCTTCATGCTGCGTCAGTTTGAAATTGCTCGTCTAGTCGGCATTCGCCCTTACAACGCTCTGGCTTTCTCTGGCCCGATCGCGGTATTTGTCAGCGTTTTCTTGCTGTACCCACTTGGTCAGTCGGGCTGGTTCTTCGCTCCTTCTTTTGGAGTAGCGGCGATCTTCCGGTTCATCCTGTTTCTGCAAGGCTTCCATAACTGGACGCTGAACCCCTTCCACATGATGGGCGTAGCCGGTATCCTTGGCGGCGCATTACTTTGTGCTATTCACGGTGCCACTGTAGAAAACACTCTGTTTGAAGACAGCGAAAACCCTAACACTTTCCGGGCGTTTGAACCTACTCAAGCTGAAGAAACCTACTCGATGGTTACTGCTAACCGTTTCTGGTCACAGATTTTTGGAATTGCTTTCTC
>JAYSRP010000182.1:0-5736 GCA_043721015.1 Synechococcales cyanobacterium
ATTGGCTCCCCCACCGATCAGCATGGAACACCCTATGCGATGACCGAGGAATTTGTCTCGGTGTATCGACTGCATCCGCTGATTCCTGATGATCTGACCATTCATGCAGTCTCTGATAACCGAGTATTACTAGAAACCAACTTCTTTGATGTATCTGGCAAACGCACCAGAGGTTTATTTGATCACGCTAAGGTATCTGATGTCTTTTACTCATTAGGTATTGCTCACCCCGGCGCACTGTGCTTAAATAACTATCCGCATTTTCTACAGCAGCTTCAACGCGATAATGGTGAAGTGTTTGACTTAGCGATGATCGATATTCTGCGCGATCGAGAGCGAGGTGTGCCGCGCTACAACCAATTCCGCGAAATGATTGGCAAAGAACGGGTCAAGTCTTTTGCTGAAATCACCAGCAATCAGACCTGGGCCAAGGAAATGGCTGATCTCTACCAAAACGACCTAGAAAAAGTCGATTTAATGGTGGGCTTGTTTGCCGAAGATTTACCTGAAGGCTTTGGGTTTAGTGATACGGCATTTAGGGTGTTTATTTTGATGGCCTCGCGCCGGTTGAAGAGCGATCGATTCTACACCAAAGATTACCGAGCCGAAATTTATACCCAGTTTGGTTTGGACTGGATCGATCGCACCACTATGTCGGATCTATTAAAACGTCATTACCCCGAACTAGCTCCGAGCTTGGAAGGAGTCAAAAATGCTTTTGCTCCCTGGCGAAGGATGTTCTAGAGTTTCAGCTTATTTACCAGCCAGGATTTGGCCACTGATCCATCAGGACTGGTACAATGACGGGAAATTCTGCTGACCAAACAATGAGCATTAGCCCCCGCGATATCGAGCATATTTTTGAACGTCTCCGATCGGGCGTAGTCCCAGACCGGGGCTTAGAAGCATTTGCGGTAGGCATTGATATGCAGCGAGGCGAAGTGCATCGGCAGCTTGCCTTGGCCAGCGACAACGAGGGCACCTTTAAGTTTTTGCGGGGCGGCTATGGCTGCGGTAAAACTTTTATGTCGCGGCTGGCTCTGTTAGATGCCCAAGCTCAGGGCTTTGCCACCAGTTTTGTAGTGGTTTCTGACAATGATTTACACTTTCATCGGTTTGATGATGTTTACCGCAAAGTAGTACAAGAGTTAGGAACATCTTCTTGTGAGCGGGGGGCTTTGAGTGATGTGATCGATCGCTGGATTGCCCGCGTAGAAGATGCTTTAGTGGCTACCGGTGCCGATGTAGAAGCCGCAGATTTTGATCAGAAAGTACAAGCCAGAATCGAAGAAGATTTGGCTTCTTTGACTGGGGGCAAAGCGCCCGAAGACATGATTCGGGTGTTGCGGACGATCTTTGAACTGAAACAAAAGGGCGATATTGTGGAAGCCAGCGCGCTGCTCTCTTGGCTGTCGGGGAGTGAAAATGTGGCCGGGAGCGCGAAACGCTTGGCGAGTATTAAGGGCGATATTGGTAGTCGAGAAGCCTTGGATTACTTGCAAGGAATTTTGGAAATCACCAAAGCCGCAGGCTATAAGGGTTTGGTGATTGTAATTGATGAAGTAGAGACTATTTTAAGAATGCGCCATGACGTGCGGGGTAAGTCACTCAACGGAATTCGTCAAATTTGCGATGCCGCCGATCGATATCGCGGTCTGTTTTGGGTGTTTACTGGCACTCCAGAGTTTTTTGATACCAATCGGGGAGTCGCCGGGTTGCCGCCGTTGCACGATCGAATTAAGTTCTTACAGTCAGGGGGCTTCTCTAATCCCCGTCAGCCCCAGTTAGCTTTGCAGCCATTTAATGCCGATCGGTTACGGGAGGTGGCCATGAAATTAAGAGAGCTGTACCCGATCGAAGACCGGCTGCCGCTAATTCAAAAAGTAACTCCGGTGTTCATCGATCGGCTGGTAGCCAATGTCACTGCGGGTTTTCGGGGCGATGTGGGAGTGGTGCCGCGACAATTTCTGCGCCAGTTTGTGAATATCCTAGATTTGGCTGCGACTTTCCCCGATTTCGATCCTATGACCGCAGAAGGACTAGAAGTAGCTCCGGCAGAACTGAATGCCGAAGAACTCCGACTCCAACAAGGATTACCAGCATTCATCCCAGAACCAGAAGATGAAAAAACTTATGAATTAGTTGAGTTTTAATAAAGTTTAATCACCTCTAATTTCCACCAGCACTTCACCTGTGCGCAAAAACTCCAAAGCTTCAAGTAGCATTGAACTTAGTATTTCTTTCAATCGAGCATTAGACGTATTGCCACATGTCAATAAAATGATTTGTGGTGGCACACCAAAACGATTGACTAAATCTACGAAGTCACTATCTTTGCTCATCACTATTACATCCTGGGCTTTTGCTACTGCAAAAATCTCGGTATCTTCAGCATCTCTCAATCCCAGCTCTCTTAAGGAAAAAACTGTAACGTCAAAATTAGTCGTCATCCAAACTGCAATTGCTGGTGATAAGTGTGCATCATTCCAAATAATCATGCCACTAAAACTGGGTGGTTAAGTTGGCGAGATGCGTACAGTAGCGCTGCTTTCAGATCATCGGCCTCTAGATCAGGCATCTCTTCAAGGATTTCTTCGGCACTGAGTCCAGCAACAAATAAATCAAGGACATCAGATACCCGAATCCGCATCCCTCTAATACAAGGGCGACCGCCACATTGTTTAGGATTGATCGTGATTTTTGCAAGTAAGTCTGACATCGGTGTTAATCCAAATATAGCTAGATTTCACTCTCATTATATCCCATGATGAATTTGCGTCTATTTAGGTGCTCTCATCCAACCACTAGCGATCGCCTCTGGCTCTGTGCAAAACCACTTCTCTCCTTTCATTTGATCAATGATGGTTCTTTCATAATCCTTCATTCCTGGGAGATGGTAAAGCTTTCTACCTGTATTCAGCGAAATATTACCTTTGATAATACATCCCGGCTGAGCGATCGCCGTAAGTGGGTCAGGTGGATGACCAAACCTTGTCGTGGACATTGTAGCAGCAACGACTACCAAAAAACCAACAAACTTAAACATAGATATTAATTAGTTTTGTGCTTATACTTTTCACTTAGTCTAACCATCAAACATCTTGTCTGAGTTCCGTATAACTACGTGAATATCACCTGTGAACAAGTTTTCATACTGATTTACTCTCGTTCTTGTAATAAAGTCCGGTCTCGCCGACCATGAAAAATTGCTGTCACAATCACTCTGCTAGATACAATTCGATAGTAAACAACATAAGGAAATCTTTTAACTATTGCCGCTCTGACATCACGATATACTACGGGATAAGCCTCTGGCATCAGACAAATATGATTTATCATCTCATCCACACAATTTAAGAACTCATCACCAAGAGTCGGTCGTTGACTTTCATACCAATCATACGCCTGACTAAGCTCTTCCTTAACTTCCGAACGAAACACTATTACAAAGTTCATCATTGTTTTTTGATGGATGCTTTGATTTCATCCCAAGTTAATAGGTTGTCAGGATTTTCTTGACAGTCATCGATTCGATGATCAAGCTCTCTCTTTTGCGCATCAGTCAAGCTTATATGAGATTGCTCGGCTGCAATGCCATCCCATATTTCTTGTACAAAGTGAATTCTATCTTCAATACTGAGAGAAGCAATTTCGTTAAGTGTGGCTGTAATATTCATCTTCAAAACCCTACAAGCAAAATCAGATATACCAATTATCTCAGAATTACCAAATAAATCAACTTACTACCCAGCAACCGAGACCTTCTGTAATCAAATATGGCAAAACTCCATGAGGCCAGCAAAAAAGATACTCTGAGGACTTGGTGAGGCGTTTCCATCGGTTGCGGTAAAATGGCCGGAGTATTTACGCAAGGACAACTCCTCATGACCACCAGCGCACCAGATTTTTGCACCGGCATTCAGTACTTCGCCGAAAAAACCCCTGGAATAGAGCAATATGGCCAGCAGCCCGCTATTGCCAGCGGTCAAACCTCGATCGAACCTGGAAACGCTAACGCCACTTTTCAAACCATGCTCTACGCTGATGCCCTGCGTTACCTGACCCTGCAAATCTGTGCCAGTAAGGCATCGGGGCATCCCGGCGGTTTTGCCAGTCAAGCTGAAGCCTACGCCGCGCTGGTGATGCTGGGACACAAAAATATTATTACTGAAGTAGGCCACCACGCTCCTGGCTTTTACAGCGCGATGTTTTTAGATAAGTCCCTAGAAAAAATGGGCATTACGACCGTGCAGCAGCTCCGCGATCGATTCCGAGAAAAGCATGGGCTAATTGGTCACTTATCAGGATTTATTCCAGGTATTTTGGCTCCGGCAGGCCCCTTGGGGCAGGGTCAGCACTTTGCCATGTCTGCCGCGTTTTTACATCCTGGTAAATTATTTCCTTTCACGGTGGGCGATGGTGGTTTGGGTGAACCCTACATCATGAGTGCGATGCAGCATTTTCATACGGCTTTCCCCCAAGTCACTAACTTCATGCCCATCTTGGTGTGGAACGGCTACAGCCAAGAGCACCACAGCATGGTTTCGACCAAAACCACCCCAGAAATGATTCAGTATTGGCAAGGGAATGGCTTTGAGGAAGTAATCTTAGTAGATGCCAAGGACTTTGATGATCAAAACCAGAGCGGTGCCTATGTAAACAGCACTATTTGTTCTTTAGAAAAAAGATTGGCTTTTACGGCAGCAGTGATTGAAGGGATCGATCGAGCAGCCCAAGCAGCTTTAGGTGGCAAGCTGACCGTATTTATTATCAAGCAGCTCAAAGGCGCGGGCGTACATGCCACCGGCTCCAAGTCTCATAACCTCTATGCCCACCACACGATCGATAACGCCGATATTATCAAGGGTCTGCAAAATCGCGCTTTGCACCCCGATGCTTGGGCTTTGGTACGCACCAACTGCGAACGAGCAGGCGGCGGCTCTTCTGCTCAGGTGGCAGTGACTGAATCGGTATTGCCAATGGTTGATCTGGGCGCGCTACCGCTGCAAGAATTTATGGTGGGTGGTGATCCACAGGTAGCGACTACGGCCATGGGCAAGCTGGTGGGCTATGTGGGTCAAAAAGATCCTAAATTTTTAGTGACCAACGCCGATGGTAACGAGGCTTCGGGGATTGCCAATATTAACCAAGCCCTCAAAATTGTTCACCCTACCACTGATGATTTGTACTACCAAGCTCCCAATGGTCAGGTGTACGAGCCGCTGAGCGAAGATGCCTGCGCGGGCATGGCGGCTGGTTTGGCGCTGATGGGTTCGCGCTCTCTCTGGTGCTCTTACGAGTCTTTTGCCATCAACGGCTTACCGATTTGGCAGACCGTTACTCAAGGCATGGCCGAACTGCGTCGCCCTACGCCTTCTACCATCACCTTATACACCGCTGGTGCCTTAGAGCAAGGTCGCAACGGCTGGACACACCAGCGCCCCGAAGTCGAAGCTTACTTTGCCTCAATGATGCGCAACGGCAACGTTTTTCCGGTATTTCCACCCGATGCTAACAGCATTCAGGCTTGCTACGACTGGGCTTTGACCACAGCCAAGCGCCAACATCATGCGCTGCCCAGCGGCTTGGCCCAGCGGCACGGATTTGATCGCCGCCATGGTTTGATTTTCCACCCACGACCAAACATAAGCGGTGAGCGCCGCGTCTTCTTCGATCTGCCACGCCGCTGCAGCTCCGGCCCATACCGTCGGGTAGGCAGGCGTTTCGAGCGTGCGC
>JAYSRP010000183.1:0-2864 GCA_043721015.1 Synechococcales cyanobacterium
CGCGTTGTGTGGCTCGGTTGTAATCGTCAACTCACTCGGCTTTCATCCCGACGCTCACCGAAGCGTTAGAGCGCGGGGCTTCCCGCCTGTAAGCTAAAGCTGACAAGTCTTTGAAAAACCTACTCGTTGGTAATGAAGAAAGATCTCTTGGCCAATAACTTGATGATTGATTAACTCTAATTGGTGCGGCATTTTTAGTCCCTTGCCATCACAAGGAGTCGGTGCTGCTGCGTTGCCCAAAATCATCGGGCAAATGGTGAGATGAAACTCATCGATCAGATCTTGCTCCCAGAGGGCTGTGGCAATCTCAGCACCGCCCAAAATGCAAAGCCGATCGATCCCCAAACTCGCTAATTCTAGCCAAGCTTTCTGCCAGTCAATACCCCGATCATCACCAATCTGTAGAATCCGATCGAATTCTTTTCTCTTAATATCTGCTGTGGTCAATAGCCATCTGGGCACTGGCTGCCGAAAAAACTTTAAATATGGGTCTAAATCTCCACTGCGTGAACAGACAATCTGAATTGGCTGGGGGGATTGACCTCGTTGTACTCGGGCTTGGATTAAGTCAGGATCTAGCACCCGCATTGTGGTGCCATGAATTCGCAGCGTCCCCGCCCCAATTAACACCGCATCGGCCTGGGCTACTTGTTCTTCTAAATGGCGAAAATCTTGGGGCGAGCTAAACTTGGCAACCGATCGATCACCATCAGCAATCTTGCCATCGGCAGTCATGGCCAACACTAAAGTACTACGCATTAGTACAGCTCAAAAAAAGCCACTTTAGCGGCGGCCTGTTGCGCGGCCTTTTTCGATTGGCCGGTGCCCCGTCCCCAGGCTTGACCCTGCACCCAAACTTCGGCCACAAAACGTTCTTCGGGATCTGCTCGATCGGTTACTTCTTGCACCCGGTATTCGGGGAGAGATTTGTGTCTGGCCTGAGTAATTTCTTGCAGAGCATCCTTGTAATTCAATCTGGCCGGATCTTTCAGGATTTCGGTGGCCAGTCGCTGGAAATGGGGATCAAGCCAGGGGCGAATTAAGCTAAGATTACCGCGACTAAGGTATAAGGCTCCCAAGGTAGCTTCAAAGGCATCGGCCAGCCGCGAAATTTTACCAGAAGTGTCTCCAGCGGCGCTGGGAGACAAAATTAGGTATCGATCGAAGCCGTAGCTGTCCGAAAGTTGGGCTAGGACTCGATCGCTCACCAAAATTTTCCGCACCGCCGAAAAATCCCCCACCGAGCTTTGGGGGTATACTTCCCACAAAAACTCTGATGCGGCTAGCCGCACTACCGAATCGCCAATAAATTCCAACTGTTCGTAGTTGGGGGTGCCCATCGTGGGATGGGTGAGAGCAATATCCAGCAATGACCAGTTCACCTCGGTATCTGTGGGCAAGCCGAGGCGGGTAATGAGGGTTTGAAGCTGTTTTTGTCTGCGATCCACAGAAGTTTTCAGAAATAGTAAAAATTAAAAGAGAGAGTTGGAACGTAAGCCGGGTTCTGTTGTCTTGACCGTTGCCAGTCAAAATGGCGGCTATCTATCTGGGTCTAACATTACTGCTAGCCTCAAGCGGGTTATTTACGAGACTGGAAAAAAACCAACCAATGTCTCTTCCTTGCTTCCGACCGGGGTTTACCTAGCCAACACCTCTCGATGTTGCTGGTGCGCTCTTACCGCACCTTTGCACCCTTACCTTTACAGATAAATCTCTAAAGGCGGTATTTTTCTGTGGCACTATCCTCACGATCGCTCGCACTGGGCGTTACCCAGCAGGTTTGGTTTTTAAGAAGCCCGGACTTTCCTCAAGATCAATTTGCATTGACCCCGCAACCACCTCGCCGACTCTCTCTACCTCAGATTCTAGGCGAATTTGTCGGCGTAAAGGGGATGGAATTGTAACATTTATGAAAAATCTTGAGATTTTTGGGACTTTTTCCGCATTTGCTGAAGTGTTCGATCAACTTTCAGTGTGATTTTGGTAGATGCTGGTCCAATCATTGAGCAAGATGTGGTGCGGATCACTCATCGTCACGGTATTCCCGATCTAATTCGCAAAGGTAAAGATCTAGAGCGCATAGTGCTGGCAAGAGCCGTGCGACTGCATTTACAGAATCGGGTGCTAGTATATGGCAACAAAACGGTGATTTTCGACTAAGATCGGCATACGCTTAAGTGCAACATAGTAACTCGAACCGCAATCTGCCCCCAAAATCAATGAAGATTCAAAATTTTTTGCTAGTAGGATTCTGTCTGATGACGTTGATGTTGAGTGGTTGCAATACCCCAACATCCCAGACTTCCGCTAGCAGCACCGCTCCTAATACCTCTAGCCCTAAAGCTTCAGCTTCGACCTTACCACCGGCCAATGTGGCCTACGACACAGCTAGCGCTTCTGAGCCACCAAAAGCGGCTAATGATGACAAATTTCCTGGTCTGCCTCGGCTGAAAGGCAAAGCGACTGTAACCATGATCATTAAAGACAAGCCAGTAATTTTGGAGCTAGACGGTGATAATGCGCCGATTACTGCTGGTAACTTTGTAGATTTGGTTGATCAAGGCTTCTATAACGGCTTGACTTTCCATCGGGTAATTAAAGACTTTGTGGCGCAAGGTGGCGATCCTCAAGGTAATGGGACTGGGGGCTATGTGCCCAAGGGCAAAGGGCAAGAGCGCCGGATTCCGTTGGAAATTAAGCTCAAAGGTTCTGCAACTCCAGCCTACAGCCAGGTTTTTGAAGATGTTCAGTCGGGTAGTCAAGTACCTGTACTTGTGCACAAACGCGGTGTTTTGTCGATGGCTCGCTCCCAAAGCCCTGACAGTGCTTCTTCACAGTTTTATGTGACGCTGGCAGATGTGAAT
>JAYSRP010000184.1:0-14207 GCA_043721015.1 Synechococcales cyanobacterium
ACTCGACAGGAGAGAAGAAGTTATGAGTCAGGAACTTAATGAAACCAACGATAGTGAAATGAGGTCGGAGTACGACTTCTCAGGTGGTGTGCGGGGTAAGTATTATGAGGCTTATCAGCAATCTACGAATGTAATTGTGCTTGATCCAGATGTTGCTGAAATTTTTCGAGATTCAGCGGCTGTAAATGAGGCATTGAGGCTGTTAGCGAAAATTGCAAAATCAACGGCTGCTTAGTATTTGACAAGTAACTATCCTAAAAGAATATCATAATAAGGTTGCTACACTGAAGTTAAAGAGTTTTGACTGCGGAGATTGCCGATAGATGCCTGACCCCAGAACAGTTTTTGAGCATCCTGAACAACATTGGGATTTTTTGACCGCCTCAGATGATAAGGAGTTTGAGGGGCAGTTTTTTGACCGAAAGGAAGCTCTTCAGCATCAACTCTATCAACCACACAAGAGACGTGAGGCTCTACAATAGATAGCCATGTGTACCATGCCTTGAACATTGACCGACTCAATCTTGTCTGATGAACTCTCCCAGGGCTACGATGCAATCATCGTCGGCGCTGGCGCGGCTGGACTCTATTCAGCTCTCTCTTTGCCCACCCATTTAAAGATTGCCATCATCAGCAAAGATTCGATCGCCACCGAGTCACCGCCTGTCGCCAGCAAATGGGCACAGGGAGGCATCGCTGCCGTAGTGAGCGAAGCAGATTCGGTTGAACTGCATATCCAAGACACCCTCAAAGCCGGGGCAGGACTCTGTGACCCAGTAACAGTCAGATATTTAGTCGAAAATGCCGCCCAGTGTGTCACAGATTTAGTCAACATGGGCGTGGCCTTCGATCGAGTAGCCACCCTCGGCGGTGATTCCACCCTGGCCATGACCTTAGAAGCCGCCCACTCTCGGCCACGAGTGCTGCACGCCGCCGATACCACTGGGCGCACCGTCATGAAGGTATTGCTCGAACAGGTGAGGTCTCGATCGAATATCCACACCATTGCTCCCGCCTTAGCTTTGGACTTATGGATCGAAGAAGGTCAATGTCAGGGCATAAGCTTGGCATATAACGATGAGATTCGCTGGCTGCGGGCAGCAGCAGTCATTTTAGCCACCGGAGGCGGTGGACAGGTCTACGCCCACACTACTAACCCCGAAGTTAGCACTGGTGATGGAGTAGCTATGGTCGATCGAGCAGGGGGCACATTGGCAGACTTAGAATTTGTGCAGTTTCACCCTACGGCCTTGAACGTACCGGGCGCACCACGCTTTTTGATCAGCGAAGCAGTGCGGGGTGAAGGGGCTTATTTGATCGATGACCAAGGCGATCGATTCTGCTTTCACTATCATCCCGATGGGGAATTGGCTCCTCGGGATATAGTTAGCCGCGCAATTTTTTCTCACTTGGCAAAAGTCGGGGGAGACAAAGTTTATTTAGATCTGCGATCGATGCCCCCAGCCACAGTTAGCCATCGGTTTCCCAATATTATTCAGGTCTGTCAGAGCTGGGGAATCGATGTATTTACTCAACCAATTCCGGTTTCGCCAGCGGCGCACTATTGGATGGGCGGTGTCGCTACCGATGTGCAAAATCACACTGCTATTCCGGGAGTCTATGCGGTAGGTGAAGCTAGCTGTACAGGAGTTCATGGTGCTAATCGGTTAGCCAGTAATTCGTTGTTAGAATGCTTAGTATTTGGGGCTGGTTTTGCCCATAGTGATTTAAAATCAAATACAAACGCACTGGCCGTGCTGGAATTTAGTAAAATGGCTGTTTTAGATATGCCAGATTGGGAACCACAGAAACAAACAATTATGACTATTCGCCAAAGTTTACCAGAGGTAATGTGGCAAGTAGCAGGAATTGTCCGAGAAGCCGCCAGTCTGCAAACAGGTTTGGAGAAAATCAAGAGCTGGCAAGAACAATTTGAGCAGCTACCAATCTCAGAAATCTTAAAATGTCTACCGGCAGGACAAATCATGGAGTTACCGATCGAGTTGTCTGCTTTGCGGCTGTGGTCAGAAACTCGCAATTTATTGCAGGTCAGTAATTTAATTGTACAAAGCGCTCTGTTTCGCACCGAAAGCCGAGGTGGTCACTTCAGATCCGATTTTCCGGAAACAGAATTAGCCTGGGAAAAACATAGTTTAATTAAAGGCGGTCAATGGAGTCGATCAAGCAGTAGTAACGTGTTGGAAACCACTTAACTTAGTTATTGAAATTTCAAATCAATAACTTACTAGAAATCAGTCTATTTTTTGGCCATATCTTTGAAAACAGCCTGAGATAATTGCTTGATCAATACCTCTGCTCGTTGATTATCACTGGGTCTTTGCACCATAGCTACCAATAGATAGCTTTGGCCATTAGCCAACTCAACCAAACCAGCATCGGCTACCAGAGTCGATATTTCACCCGTTTTATGAGCGATCTTGGCTCGATCATCATCAATGCCTGCTGGCAGCATCGTATTTCGCTTGGTCTGGCGCAAAATCTCTAATACTGCCTGCTTAGAAGATGCCGATAAAATACCCTTCTCAGACTTTAGGCTACCTAATAGCTTCACTAACTCTTGGGCACTGGTTACATTAGTACCTTCAAAATCGGGCAACGGCGATCGCAGATTAGTCTGTAATAATCCCCAGCTCTGAAACTGTAAATTGAGCTTATCTTTGCCCCCTAGCTGATCGATCAACAAATTAGCAGCGGTATTATCGCTAATTGTAATCATTTTGGTAGCTACTTCCTGCACCGAAAACTTACTGCCCTCTGGACTCTTGGCCAAACTACCAGAGCCAGCAGCCAGCATCGATTTTTGCAGAGTTAGCTGCTCGTCGAGCTTAATTTCACCTCGATCGATTTGCTGAAACAGAGCAACAAGCAATGGAATTTTGATGGTGCTGGCGGCTGGTACTACTGTGGCACCGGCTACATCTACCACACCGCCATTTACATCTACAATCGCTATGTGGGGCTGGAAGCTGGGATACCGATCAATTACCGTCTGGACACTTTGCTTGAGGGCAAGATTTTCTGGTTTGACCACGGGTTTTGCTGGTAAAGGCGCTGCTTTACTAACTGCCAAAATTTGGGTAACTGGCGGTTTAATGATCGACATTACTGTGCCCCCGATCGCCGCCGTCCCAAATAAAATGATCGAACAGCGGGAAACATATACATACAAAGGCACTGGCTGACTTGGGACGACCTTTTTTGACCGAGATTTTTGGGAGGGAATAGTCTCTTTTGCTGATACCCTTACTTTTCTGGGCTTGCGACGCTGCCGTTGAGACTGCGCCTGTTGTCGTCGCTGTAACACCTGTGCTGGTGCTGCATGTCCTCGGCGACGACGACGAAACAACTTCCGCCATAGAGAATGACGAATTTTTCGAGTGGGGGTACGAGCAACCATAAAATGCAGTGTAGACGCGCTTAATTGAATTCAGAGCTTACCTCCCAGTCTAGCAAACTTTTTCTACCAAACTTTTTTCGTCCAGTGACGCGCCTGCTCATAGCAAGCCAAAGCCTCTGGAATGCGATTTAGTTTGCTGAGCACTCGGCCTCGGCTGAACCAGGCTTCTTGCTGCTCGGGATCAATCTCGATCGATCTCTCGTAGCAAAACAGCGCATTATCCAGGCGATCTAGTTCTAGCAAGCAGTTACCGCGACCATTCCAAGCGGCTGGAATATCAGATTTGAGCTGTAGTACTCGATCGTAGTTCTCTAAGGCTTGGGCGTAGTCCTCGGCCTGCATCAACAGATTTCCTAGCTCTAACATTGCCGGACAAAAATCGGGTTGGATGGTTAGGGTGCGCTCTAGGCTGGCGATCGCCTCTGGGAATTTTTTGATTTTTTGTAGCACCAGCGCCTGTTGATACCAAATTTGCCAATCTTGGTCAAAGATCTTTAAACTGCGCTGATAGCAAGAAACCGATTGGGGATAGCGTTCTAGCTGATCAAATAGTTCACCCAAGCTGTTCCAAGACAAAGGACTGCGGGGGGCAATTTTAGTAGCCTGTCGGTAGCTGGCTAAGGCGTGAGAAACTTCTCCTATCTGCGCTTGGACAGTGCCTTTTTGGATCCAAGCCTGATGGAAAGACGGATCATAAAACAAGGCGCGCTCAAAGGCATTAATAGCTTCTGACCACTGAGACATATTTTGATAAATTTTGCCCTGCTGAAAATAAGCTGGACTAAAACTGGGCTGAATTGCCAAGCAGTTTTCGATGCAAACCAGAGCATCGTCGTAGCGCTGTAGCTCTCCTAAAGCAATGCCTCGATTCATCCAGACCACTTTGTCTTGAGGGTTTAGGTCAGTGCTTTTGGTGTAGCAATCCATCGCTTCTTGCCACTGGTGCATTTGCTGCAAGGCCAAGCCCCGATAGCTCCAAGCCGCTGCGTCGTTGGGATTAATCGTGACACAGTGGCCATGAGCCGTAGCCGACTCGGCAAAGCGCTGAAGATGAAACAGAGCCTTGCCTCGGTTGTTCCAGCCCTGGTGAAAATTGGGCTGAATGGCTAAAGCCCGATCATAGCTATCGATCGCCTCATGATAGCGCCCGAGGCAGCCCAGCACATTGCCATGATTGTTCCAGGCATAGTAGTCTTGGGGTGTGACGCTTAGTACCCGCTGGTAGCTAGAGAGAGCTAGCTCTAAACGCTGTAATCTAAACAGCACATTGCCCTGTTGATACCAGGCCGGGTGATAGTTGGGAGCTAGCTGTAAACAGCGCTTATAGCTGGTCAAAGCCTCTTCAAATTGCTCTTGTTGGAACAAGACATTGCCTCTTTGATGCCAAGCCATATAAAAATCTGGCTGACAGCGCAAGGCTCGATCGTAGCTAATCAGAGCTTCTTCGTGTCGATCGAGCACTGCCAACAAGTCGCCGCGATAGTACCAAGCCTCGGTGTTAAAGGGGTCTAGATCGATCGCCTGTCGATAGGCTCCGGTGGCTTCTACTAAGCGCCCCAATTCAAAATAGGCGCGACCCAAATATTTATGGCAGTCTGCATCTCTAAGAGCGAGCTGATTAGCTGTGCTGAGGCTGGTGATCGCTTCTTCAAAGCGTCCTAGGTGATAGTAGACCACCCCTTGCTGATAGAGATAGCGGCCAACTGGCTCTTCATTACTCGTGGCCTCTTGGATGGCAATCAAGGCATCTGGCCAGCGATCGGCATAGCCTAAAGCAATGCTATAGGCATACCAAGTATCATGACTACCCCGGTTACAGCACAGCGCAGTTCGATAGGCATCGGCAGCTTCTGTCCACTGATTGAGCTTAGATAGCACGTTGGCCTGCTGTTGCCAAGCAAAAAAGCACTTGGACGGCTCTAGCTTTTGACTAATTGTAGTGGCTTTTTGGTAGCAAGATAAAGCCTCTGGCCAGCGCTCCATTTGAGAACAGGCCGCGCCGTAATCCAAAAACAAATCATAGTTATCGGGCAGGAGGCGAGCGGCACGGTCATAGCATTTGAGTGCGGGCAGCCACTGCTGCATTCCAGCCAAGGCCAAGCCCTGGCCATACCAAGCCGCACTAAAATCTGGTTCGAGCTGGGTGGCACGCTGATAAGAGGTAACTGCATCCGACCACCGCTGGTTTTTTAGCAGTAATTCGCCCACGCCATACCAGCTTTTGGCATCTTGGGGCTTGTGGGCGATCGCCTCTCGATAACAGTCTAAAGATTCTTCTACGTCATTGTTGTCGGCTAAAGCGGCTGCCAAATTCTGCCAAGCTTCTGGGTACTCGGGCTGAAGATTAGTCGCCCGCCGGTAGCTATCGATCGCCTCGGGCAACTGTCCTTTACTTAACAGGGCCAGCCCCCGCTCATTCCAACAGCGGGCATCGGTAGGAGCAATAGTCAGGGCACGATTGTAGCTGGTCAAAGCCAAATCAAATTCTTTCAAATAGCGCAGAGCGTTAGCTTCAGCGTACCAAGCAATCTGCTGGTCGCCATCGATTTCGATCGCTGCCCGGTAGCTATGCAGAGCATCTTCATGGCGATCGAGTTGCCAGAGAGCATTGCCCCGCTGGCACCAAGTAATGTAGCTCTGCGGATTGATGGTCAAAGAGCGATCGAAGCTATCAATGGCCTTCAGATAATGACCCTGTTGTAACAAGGCATAGCCTCGCCCTTGGTGTGCTGGCGCAAATCCTGGGTCGGTGGCCAGGGCTTTTTCGTAGTTAGAAACGGCATATTCATAGCGAGTTAGAGCGCAGAGCGAATTGCCGCGCTCGTACCAAGCTGTATATAAACCAGGGTTGAGTTTAATGGCTCGATCAAAGCTGGCCAGAGATTCGTTGTAATTACCGATCGCTGAGAGCGCCGAACCGCGCCCATGCCAAAACTCTGCCCGCTCGGGAGACAGGTTAATTGCTTTTTGATAACCATTTAAAGCCTCGGCGTGGTCATCTAACTTAGAGAGTGCCTGACTGCGCCAGTACCAAAAATCGGCTTCCCGGTCTTGAATAGTGAGCGCTCGATCGAAGCTTTCTAAAGCACCATCCCAAGAATCGAGATCTAGCAATAGGCGGCCATAGGAATACCATAAGTGAGGATCGTTGTCTTCTAGTTCTAAAGCACACTCAAAGCTAGAAAGGGCTTCGCTGTTGTCGCCTACTTCGGCCAAAGACTTGCCCCGACTATACCAGGCCGGGTAAAAATCGGGTTGAATTTTGAGCGCCTTATTATAACTGTTGATCGCCTCTTTGTGGTTGCCCATGTGTGCCAAAACATAGCCCAGGTTATTCCAAGCCTGATGATACTCCGATCGCAGCTTGAGACATTGTTCGTAGCTAAACCGCGCCTGGTCAAAGTTCTCGGCGCGAAACATCGCCATGCCCCGGTTGTACCAAGCCCGATAAAACTGGGGTTCGATTCGTAAGGCCTCTTCGTAATGACTAATGGCATCCCGATATTTACCAAGCTGAAAACAGGCTACGCCTAGGTTATTCCAAGCAGCGGGCATATCTGGCCGGTCGGCGATCGCCTGTTGATAGCTTTCGATCGCCTCGGGGCATTTGCCCAGTTGAAATAGCGCTTTGCCTTGGTCGTTCCAGACTTCGGCATGGTGCGGGTTGATCTTCAGAATTCTTTGATAGCAATCGATGGCCTCTGCGTATTTGCCAAGCTGAAAGAAAGACTTACCTTCGCCATGCAGGTTTTCTAAGTTGGCATTTTGGCCCTGATTACCGCGCTGAAAACAGCTTAGAGCATCTTGCTGTTGACCCATGCGAGACAGGATTTCGCCCTGTGCTCGCCAAGCTTCGACAAAATGGGGAGCCAACGCCGTGGCTTTGGCATAGCGATCGAGGGCTTCTTGGCTCCGATCCATTTGGACTAAGATGTTGCCGCTGTAATGCCAGCCCTGATAAAAATCGGGCTGATGACCCAGAGCGCAATCGTAGGCTGCTAGGGCTGGCTCATGACGATTGAGGTGAAAATAGGTCTTACCCAAATTTGCCCAGGCTTGGTAAAAGCTGGGCTGAATGGCTACGGCTTGTTCGTAAGATTCGATCGCCAGGGGGAATTTGCGCTGCTCGAATAATACTACGCCTAGGTTGTTCCAAGCCTGATAAAACTCTGGGGCACAGTCGATCGCTTGCCGGTAGCAGTCTTCGGCTTTTTCTAGTTCACCAGCTTGACAGAGTACCTGACCAAAATTGTTCCAGGCATAGGGATCCATGCCGTCAATTTCTAAACAGCGCTCGTAGCAGTTTTTGGCTTCAATCAACCTTCCCAGGTTAAACAACACCCAGCCTCGGTTGCTCCAGGCACGATGGTCGGTGGGGCGCAATTCTAAGACTCGATCGTAAGCTAAGAGTGCATCTGGAAATAAGCCGATCGCCACCAAGCCGTCGCCGCGCTGTTCCCAAGCAAAGTCATCTTGGGGAGAAATCTGTAAGCACTTATCAATGCTGACTAAAGCCTCATGATGCTGGCCGAGCTGGTTTTGCACCCAGCCCAGATTTGCCCAGCCCTCTGGGCTATGGGGATCCATTTCGACAATGCGACAATAGACATCTTGGGCTTCTGGTAACTGTTGGAGTGCTACCAACGTCCAGGCAATGCTCTGCCATACCTCTTGCCGCTCTGGCTGTATTTCTACGGTGCGGTAGTAGCAAGACAGCGCGGCCTCCATTTGCTGGGCATCGCGGTAGAGGTTGCCTTGGTGATACCAAGCTGCCGGATCGTTGGTATCGATTGGGGCAATAGATTTTTCGTTATTTTCTGCTACGTGATCTGCCGTCGCACTGTCTGGATAGACGATATGTTGATCCCCGCCGACTACCTCTAGGGTAGAAGTGGTGGATTTATCGCTTCTTGCAATGCGCCGGAGCTTGTCTAACATGGTAGCTTCCTAGATATCCTGTGAGGTAGATGGAATTATATTGATGCAGACTTGAAATTCAAGTGTATTGGTAGATGTGCGGCTTCGATCACCATCCCTAACTTAAGTCCTGACTAACTATGGCAAAAGCATTACGTTGAAATCAACTTCCAAGATAAATTTCTATACCCAGCCAGGAAACACAAAAAAGATATTTTGTGTAATACGAGATGACCAGAGAAAGTTTAATCTTGATTTAATATTCAACCATAGACCGCTAAATATCGATAGTCGCACATACCCCAGTTATTGATCTGTCAATCTTTGAAGTGTACTTGCAGCGAGTGACCACTGAAGTCTTACTGCAAAAGAATTGTGGGATATTTAGTCTAGGTTTACTATTCGTCAAAACGGCAACTCAGAAATCGTTTATTTTGTCTAGGAAGTATACTAACAGCAGAGGCTAGGAAAGCTATATCATAAATACACAAGATGGTGTGAGTAACAGGATACAAATCACCAAATGACAGCAAATATTTACTGTAAACTGTTACAGTAAGCTAGTTTGAGAGATCAACGAGACTTTGGTAAATTATTATGTCACTTTCTCCTGCTAAGCCGATGTCTAACCGGAGATATTCCAAATGATTGCTTATTTGCTAGTTGCCCATGGTAGCCGCGACCCATATTTTGCTCAGTCGGTCAATCGAGTGGCGACAGCCTGTGCCCGATCGATCTCCGCCACCGTAGGGGCGGCTTACTTAGAACTAGCCCCGACTTCTTTGACCAACCAAATCACCGCGTTTGCCAGTCAGATTGGCTGTCAGGAGCTGCGAATTTTGCCCTTGTTTTTGGCACCGGGGGTACATTCT
Source organism: Synechococcales cyanobacterium (assembly GCA_043721015.1). Lineage (GTDB taxonomy): Bacteria > Cyanobacteriota > Cyanobacteriia > Cyanobacteriales > Chamaesiphonaceae > JAAFHZ01. The sequence goes on from JAYSRP010000184.1 coordinate 9,208, forward strand.
TCGATCGATCTACCCGCTGCTATTGCCGAGGCACAAGCAGAGCTGGAGGGCCGTTGTCAGTTGATGCTGCTAGCACCCTTGGGTAACTCGATGGCCAACATCCTTCAGCCGATTCGTGATACCTTGCCGGTCGATACTGTTTTCTTGGCACATGGTAGCCGTCATGCCGGTGATTTTTTACTGGATTTGGCAGCGGAACTGCGATCGACTCCGGCCTTCTGGGCAATATTTCCACCGACTGCACCGGAGGCGACCTTGGCTAATCGAGTTGCTGACTTTGCAAAATCTGGTGCGGCATCTGCCGAAATTGGTGTGCTGCTCTATTTTCTTTTTCCTGGCAAGACATCCACAGCAATTGAGGCGGCCATTAGTGAGCTAAAATTGCGGTTCCCCCACAGCCATATTCGATCAACTGCTTTATTGGGCGAAGAACCCACGGTGATTGAAAAAATCGGTAAACTGCTACTGGGCGAAGAATTTCGATCTTAGGTTTCACTAAATTTTCATAATGGGCAAAGTTTATTTGGTAGGTGCCGGACCTGGTGATCCGGGGCTGTTGACGATGAAGGCTTATGAGCTTTTGGGCCTGGCCGATGTGGTGATTTATGATGCCCTGGTTAGCCCAGAGATTTTGGCGTTAATTCCTGAAAAAACCGAAAAAATTAATGCTGGTAAACGGATGGGGCGGCATTCTTTGCTGCAAACTGATACCACCAAGCTTTTGATTGCCAAGGCACAGCAAGTAGCAACAGTAGTGCGACTGAAAGGCGGCGATCCGTTTATGTTTGGTCGCGGCGGTGAAGAGCTAGGTGATCTTTTAACAGCGGGCATTGAGACTATGGTGGTGCCGGGAGTAACAGCGGGCATTGCGGCTCCAGCCTATGCCGGAATTCCATTAACTCATCGAGATTACAGCTCTTCAGTAATTTTTGTGACTGGTCACGAGTCGGCGGGTAAGTACCGTCCGGCGGTGAACTGGCAGGCGATCGCCAAAAGTGCAGAGACGATCGTGGTTTATATGGGTATCCATAACCTGCCCTATATTGTCGATCGGCTGTTGCAAGCTGGGCTAACAGAGACTACCCCAATCGCCCTAATTCGTTGGGGTACTACCGCTGCCCAAGAAGAACTGATCGGGACTCTGGCATCGATTAATGAGCAGGTGCAAGAGACTGGCTTTAGTGCTCCAGCCATTATTGTGATTGGGCAGTCGATCGGGTTTCGAGCAAAATATCAACTAGCCGGATCAAGATTTTAGGATGGGCCGAATTTTGGATATTGGGCTTGATGCGAAGTTTTTTATTTTGGTTGGAGGGTTAGCATTTAATGATTATGTGGTAGGCATTGACTTAGAAAAATTTACCAGGATTAAAAATAGACTCTCGATCGAACTGTTCTCTTAATTTTTTCATCACGGCTACTGCTGCTCCCTGATAGCCCCAAACTTCCATTTGTTGCTTTGTTTGGTTGGGAGCCGTGAGCACCGACAAATAGCCACCAGCCGCCTCGCACTGCTGCCTTAGTGCCAGTAGCTCTGTGGATCTGGTGTTTGCTGTCAGACCAATTAGGCCAATGCCGCTGCCCGCATGAATTAGACCCAAGCGGGCTGATTCTACTGCGCTAAAAGCTTGCAAAAAATCCAGCGCTGCTGTCGGTCGCAGACCAATCTTGGCTGTTACTGGAGACTGCATGACCGTCGATCGCAGGCTTTGCCAAACCTGCGACTCTTTGTCTCCCTCCAACAGCTCAGCATCTAAGTCCAGTGCTTGTGCTGTCTGGATCAATTGGTTGCTCTGGACAGTAATGCTCTCGGGGATTGTTTGAAACCGGGCTAACAAACCCATCCGATCGCCTAGCTGGGCTTTAGCTGCCAAACTCGCCGTCAGCAAATCCAAAGAAGTCGGGGTCAAGCTCATGGCTCCTAGTTTGGCCACCAACTGCGCTAAGGCTGATCCTTTCCCAGCAATCCACACCGAACCAGAAGCGGGCGGCAGCGGATACACCCGCAAACTCACCTGCTGAATAATGCCCAATGTGCCATAGGCTCCGGTAAATAACTTCATCAAGTCGTAGCCCGCCACGTTTTTCACCACTCGGCCACCGGCCTTGGCTACTTCCCCATCTGGACGGATCCAGCTAAAACCCAGTAATAAATCTCGCACGCCCCCGTAGCGCTGCCGTAAAGAGCCAGTATCGGCAGTAGAAATGATCCCGCCGATCGAAGCCTGATTTGGGAATAGTGGATCCAAAGGTAAAAATTGGTTGGCGACGGCTAATTGGGCTTGCAGTGCCTGAAAGCTGATTCCGGCTTCTACTGTGACCGTAAGATCGCCTACGGCGTGGTCGATTAATCGATCGAGCTTAGTAGTCCGCACCACCAAATCAGGCTGCTGGACTAAACCTCCCCAAGCTAATTTGCTGCCGCTTCCGGCAATTAACAATTTTTTACCAGACCGGACTAAATCTGGTATTTCTGCTAGGTCAGGAGTGACTGTTGCAAGGCCAACAGAAATATCAGAGCTATTAGCTGCTGCTGCACATAAGTCTTGCCAATTGGCATCTAAAGATTCAATAGAAATAGGCATAGCTGAAACTGCACATAAAGACCAGATTGTTGCAAATGGCCATGATGATTTAATATTATCTTTATTATGTTTACGCAATAAAGCTGAATTTTGTTGACCAGCACCGGCTAATTATATCAAACCGCTGACTCACACTCACTTATTTCAGCAAACACCTATGGCTAGTGACTACGGACTTACCTGGATGCAACCAGCGATCGCCTTTGGCGCAAGCGGACCGATCGACAGCGAGCAGCTTCTCAACCAGCTCGTTGGTCAAATTCGTGACGCTCGACAAGTATCTGAGCTGCTTACTGGGGTGGTGGAACCCATGCGTCGGTTGTTAGATGTCGATCGCACCAATTTTTACCAATTAGATAACACCGACCAATGGGAAGTAATTGCTGAAGCAATTCGAGACGATCGACTGCCTGCTCTGAGCACCAGTGGTCTACCGGCTTATCATATTGCTCCCGAACATCGGGAGTTATTGCGCCAGCAGCAATGGCTGGTGGTAGATATGCAAGCGGGCAAAACCGCTTTTTATCATCAGCCTGCTATTACCCGCGAATATCTACACCATCAACCCAACCACCCCAGCTACGAAGCAGAATTCAAAACTATGGGGGTGGTGAGCTGTTTGCTGGTGCCGATCGTCCAGCAAAATCACTTATGGGGAGTATTGGCTTGCCATCATCGGCAATCGAAGCGCTTCAGTCATCGCCAGCTCCAAACCATTCAAATTTTAATCGACCAAATCTCGATCGGCATTGCCCAAGCCCAGTTAGTTGCCCGCGCCCGGTTACAAAATCATCAAGATAACCTGATCCAGGGTATCAGTAAACTCTTAGTAGATCTTGACCCGATCAATACCGAGAATCTATTAGCCGAACTAGCGATCGCCTTTCAAGCCGAGGGAGCCAGACTTTATACTATTCCGGCAATCTGTGGTGAGATGTTACCCATTTGCACCCATGGTCAGCAGCCTAGTACTTCGATCGATATTGAGCAAAATGCTCTGTGGCAGAAGGTGATGTATGAGCGCCAGCCCGGAGAAGAACAGCATCGAGCCGTGGTACATGCTGTGTCAGATGTGTACCAGCAATCTAATCTAGAGCCGCTGTATTTTGCCTTGAACCAGGCCAAAATTCGATCAATGCTGCTGATTCCTTTGGCTTACAACCATCAGTGCGTAGGCTGCATAACTCTGTTTCGCTCCGAAAACAGCAGCTATCACTGGACAGATGCCGAAGTCCAAACCGCCCAAGCCTTGACGATTCACCTTTATACAGCGGTGATGCAGCAGCGAGTGGAGGATATGTTTCGCCACCAGTCTTACTACGATGCCCTCACTGCTTTACCCAATCGCTGGCTGTTTCAACAGCGGCTAACTCTGGCTCTAGCCAAAAGCCAAGAAACCGATACCACCCTGGCCGTGATTTTCTTTGATATCGATCGATTTAAAACCATCAACGACAGTCTTGGCCACACCATTGGTGATCAGCTTTTACAAATGGTGGCTGTCCGACTGCAACGTACCTTAAGACCTGGGGATGTTTTGGCTCGCTGGAGTGGTGACGAGTTCGCCTTTTTGATTACCTCTTGCTCCGAACCCGCCGAGCTGTCCATGGTTTGCGACAACATTTTTCATAGCCTTGCTGCACCTTTTGAATTTGCTGAGAGCTTTCCTCATCTGCTTTGTAATTATTTGTATTTACAAGGCACCATCGGGATCGCAGTCTCGCCCTACGACGGCGAAGATACCGAAATATTATTGCAACATGCCAACGCTGCCTTGTGTTTAGCCCAACAGCAGGGAGTGCGCTACGAAGCCTACAGCTCCCAAATCTGTTCTCAGGCCATGCAGCGACTGCGCATTGAAAGTATTCTGTATCAGGCGATCGATTCGATTGGCACCCTCAATCAAGAGCGGTTCTTTTTGCATTACCAGCCCCAAATTTCGCTGATCAACCGTCGGGTAATTGGGATAGAAGCCTTGCTACGCTGCTATGACAGTGAAGGGAAATTTGTTAGCCCCCTAGATTTTATTCCGGTGGCCGAAGACAATGGCTCGATCGAACAGATTGGTGAATGGGTGCTGATCAATGCCTGTAAACAAAATAAGCGTTGGCAAGATGAGGGCTTAGGCTACTTTCCGATCGCCGTAAATTTATCGGTAAAACAACTTCAGCAAACCGGACTAGTCAAAGCTGTGCAGCGAGCTTTAGCCGACAGTGGCCTAGCTGCTAAGTATTTGGAGGTAGAAATTACCGAAAGCATTGCTATTAGTAATCTAGAGCTGGCCGTGCAGGTACTGCAAGAGATCCGATCGCTCGGAGTACAGGTGTCTTTAGATGACTTTGGTACTGGTCATTCTTCTTTAGCTGCTTTAAAACATCTGCCTCTAGACAGACTGAAAATCGATCGCTCTTTTAT
>JAYSRP010000185.1:0-2852 GCA_043721015.1 Synechococcales cyanobacterium
TCGTTTCCTCATACTTGCCCAATTTCCCAAGCGCTGTACTTGTTGGCATCATTGGGCAAGCAATCGTCAACTCGCTTGGCTTTCATCCCGACGCTCACCTATCGGTAGAGTGCGGGACTTCCCACCTGCAATAGTTAAATGCCCTGATTGATTTTGGTGTCCAGCCAATCTTCATGGCTCATCTAGCTCAGACATAAAATCACTGACTGAACCAAATTGGACATTTCCCGATCGATATTCTTCTCGTACAGCCTTCACCTCCGACACCAAATCTTGGTGTTTAGTTTGCTGAATTCTTTGTCGCAGAACATTTAAAAGCTCCAACCGCTGATCCACAGATAGTTGTTCAGCAGCTTCGATCGCCTTCTGAAAGGCTGATTCAGAATGAAGATTAATCATAAAGTGCTCAATTTTGCCAAAAGATCGATCGTCCAAGCAAATACTAGCATTGATGATTATAAAGATGTTGTGGACACCAGCAGAATCTGTATGGTGGGCAGTACCCACCATTGACTTCTAAGACAATCGCTGCAACGGTTTTTCTAAGCAGCCTGTGGCCGATCGTGCACAATATCCCCAGGAAATTCAACACCATGCAGGCTAGGTAACGGCGCTGGTTTGGAGGTGGCTGTCAGTAGCCGAGGGATTTTGCCGCTGTCGTAGACGCAGAATTCGGTTTCGAGATTGGCTATTTGATCTCTTACCGCCTGATTAAGTACTAGTGAACCGTTGGTATCGGAGATCGATCGATGAAAAGTGCCCGGTGGAATTTGTAGAATATCGCCGTTAGCTGCTAGCCGCACAATATGAAAAGGCCGTGGCCAATCAAAATTCACCAGGTAAAAAGTGCGGCCACCAGACAAGGCCAGCAAATTATCTTCTTGATGGGAGTGCATATAAAATTGCCAACTACCATCTGCGCTGTCGTTGGGACTAATGGCCGGACCTTGATGAAACACTAAGTCTCTGGCATTAGAATTGTTGATGGTAATGTTGAAAAACTTTACTCCAGGGGTATCCCGGAATTTTTCGTAAGAGATCATCTTGAACATGGGTAGCCTCCTCAATTTGGATGGTATTTTTATCCTTCCCTGTATTGAGTTTAACTTTGCCAAAAGCTATTTTTCCACCACAAAATATACCAAATGAGATCTAATTTTTTGGTTTGTAATTGATGATACGAAATATTTTATTTCTGAATGTCTGAGGCAAACTCTAGTGGGCTTTGATCGCGGCGATGTCTGATGGGAATTGGTGTACCTTGTTGATCGCCCACCAAAGCTGCCGTTTTTTCTAAGGATTCCCGTAGATGCTTGGCGGCATAAATAGACATGTCTCGGGGCACACTAATTCGATCTCGTAAGTATCTCAACGCCTCATCGGCACCAGCAGGAGGAGTGGGCGTTTCACCGGTCATCATGCCAGTCAGAGCACAGCGCAGAGCTTCATCAATAACCTGATCGGGTGCCGGATTAGCCCGGATAATGTTGGCATGGTGACGCAGTACTCTGTATAAAGCTTCGGTTTTAGCAGTGGCTGGTTCAGGATAAGTGATATCGGGTAGGCCAAACCAAGGGCCTTGGTCTACTTTGGCTTTGTTGATTGCCATTTGAGGTTCACCATTTTCGTAGCAGCCGCCCATTTGTGGTGGTAAATCGTGGGCGTGGGTATGAAAATCGCTTTGGGTGCCCCGATAGGTGGGACGGGTTTCCATGGCATCAAACCAGGCTGAAAAGCGAGGATTATCGCGCAAGGAGTAGCCTTTGTAGTAGTAAAGGCTGGCATTCATTCTTTCTACGTAGGGAGTAAAAATCACATCAGCGGTGCCGAATTCAGCCAGAAAATAGTCGCCAGGAGTGCTACTGAGAGCTGCTGCTACTTGATCTACTACGGCGACAAACTGCTGACGATTTTGCAGATCTTGGCTAGCTGAACTAGTTGGGTAACAGAGCCAGCCACACCAAGCGCGGAATAACAGGCGTTCTAGCGATCGCAGTGGCAATACTTGAGGATCTTCCATGCCTTGGTTTAAAGTGCCAAAGGCTTTTTCTAGGGCAATTAAAATATCATCGCTTTCGGTAATGATTTTGCCATCGAGTTCTAGAGCAGGCAACATACCAGAAGGGACTTTTTGTTTGTACCAGCTCTCTTTTTCTCCATAGCAAAACATGGTCACTTTTTCGATCCGGTAAGGGATCTGTTTTTCTTCGAGCCACAGCCAAATTTTTTGACAGTAGGGACACCAAGCATGATTATCGCGGTATAGAGTAACGCGCACGGCAGATGCTGGTTGGCCAAAGAGGCGCAGGCGAGCTTGGGCGTTGGTGGGGCCTTCGATCGGGTCTATTTGCCAATCGGTAAGGGCGGCGAGTTCTGTCCAGGTGAGGAGGGTCATATAGGAATTTTGAGGCGATCGCCGTAGGTGAAAACGAAATTATCCGGGGTTTTTGAATTCTAAGATAGATTTTGTAGGTATGCGACTGGCATTGTCATACTAAACCTTGAGCTGGTAAACCGCTGCTGAGAGTGTCAGAATGGAATCATTGCCGATTTTTCTCAGAACTTATGTCTAGCGTTTCGCCTTGTCCGGTACCCAAAGAGCAACAGCCGATTAATGAATACCAAGACCTGCAATCATCTTGGTTCTTTGGTTGGGGAAAACTCGATCGATCGGCCTATGGATATAAACTATTCAAAATTTGGCTGTTTGGCTTGATCATTACCATGCCGATCGCTAACGTCAGCTTCGACTGGCAGCGCCAACCCCTCTACTTTGCCCTAGCGGGCATGGGCGGCGCGTTGGTCTTTGTTGCTCTCACCGCTGCCCACTTATACAGCGGCTGGTCGCACGT
>JAYSRP010000186.1:0-14006 GCA_043721015.1 Synechococcales cyanobacterium
GGGCTAATATCGGCGACTCAGTTTTTATTATTAGAAATAAGGTGTCTTGCCCGATTCTTTGTATTGAGGGAGATCCAGTATTTTTTAAAATCTTGCAAACAAATACTGCTGACTGTAAAGACGTAGTAATCAGACAAGTTTTTATTGGTGACAATGATGCGACCGCTAACAAAGAATTAGTAGTTGTATCTGGCACTGCGCATTTCATGGATTCTAGCAGCAGTACCGAATTCAAAAAACTCTCCAGTGTTTTACATGAAGAGTCACAATTCTCCCAATCAAAACTTTTGAAAATCGACACTGATGGATTCGATTTAGCGATCATTAGAGGCTCAATAGATTTTATTGAATTAGCAAAGCCAATATTGTTCTTTGAGTACGATCCTTTCTTTTTGAAAAATCAAAGAGAAGATGGAATATCGATATTTTCATTGTTACAAACATTGGGATATCACAGCATCATCATTTATGACAACTTTGGGCGATATTTAATATCTTTACCCCTCACTGAAACCAATCAAATTGCCGACATGCACGGATACTTGCTCAACCGCTTGGGTGATTATTACTACGATATTTGTGCCGTGCAAACCGCAGATTTAGAGATTATTCAGCAGTTGAGAGAAATTGAATTATCTTTAACTAAAATCAATTGAGGGGCAGCGCGGTAGCCAATAAAGTGATAGGATACTTATTCTTTGCTCTCTCACCAGATATAGACCGGTGTCTCGATCGGCCAAATCATTATGACCTCTTCAGCTCTGCAATATCTGCCCGCTCATGGCCTAAACAGCGCACCTAACCAAGAAATTTTGCCTCTTACTGCTCGGGTCAACGACCAAGACAGCCTAGAAATTGGCGGCTGCTCGATCAATCACTTAGTGCAGAAACATGGCTCGCCGCTGTACATCGTGGATGAAGTGACTCTGCGCGCGGCGGCTCAACAATACAAACAGGCTTGGCAAAAATATTATTCCGGCGAATCTCTGGTGATCTATGCCTCCAAAGCTTGGAACTGTCTGGCTATTTGCCACCTTGTTACCAGTGAAGGATTGGGAATTGATGTGGTTTCTGGCGGTGAATTGCTGACGGCGCTGCAAGCAGGAGCCAAGCCTCAGCAAGTTTATTTCCATGGCAATAATAAAAGCGTGAATGAATTGCAGCTAGCGATCGACAAGGGCTGCAACATCGTCGTCGATAACTGGTGGGAGATCGAAACCCTGGGCACATTAGCAGCCACAGCAGCTCAGCCCGTCTCGATTATGCTGCGATTGACTCCCGGAATTGAGTGCCACACCCACGAATATATCCGCACTGGTCACTTAGATAGCAAGTTCGGATTTGACCCAACTCGGATTGATGAGCTGTTTGCCTATTTGAGCAAGCAGAGTCTACTGCGCTGCATTGGACTCCATGCCCACATTGGCTCTCAGATTTTTGAACAGCAGCCCCACCAAGATTTAGCTAAAGTAATGGTGAGCTGGTTTATCAAGGCTCAAACCTATGGGCTACCCATCAGCGAAATAAATGTGGGCGGTGGATTGGGCGTGAAATATACCGAAAACGACGATCCTCAAAGCATTGACACTTGGGTACAAGGAGTCGCTACCGCTCTGGTGGCTGCTTGTGCAGAGGCTAAGCTAACTCCACCGAAAGTGATTTCTGAGCCAGGTCGATCGCTGGTCGCTAATTCTTGCGTGACCGCCTACACGATCGGCAGCAACAAAGAAGTCCCTGGCATCCGCAAATATCTGGCCGTAGACGGTGGTATGTCAGATAATCCACGCCCCATTACCTACCAATCGGTCTATCGCTGTGTGGCGGCCACCAAGATGTCGGCACCCTGCACCGAAACCGTCACAGTAGCAGGCAAACACTGTGAATCAGGAGACGTACTGATCCACAATGCCTCTTTACCACCCACGCAGCCCGGAGATATCTTGGTCGTGCCAGTAACCGGAGCCTACAATTACAGTATGGCCTCTAATTACAACCGAATACCCCGTCCAGCCGCAGTACTGGTCAAAGATGGTAACAGTGATGTAATTATCGATCGAGAGACCTATGCGGACTTAGTGAAGCACGATCGACTGCCAGAGAGACTAAAATAGATTTATGACTGAGAAAAAAACTGAGAAAAAAACTGAGAAAAAACCCGGAATCAAAATCCTTGCTGATAACCGTCAGGCTAGATTTCAGTATGAATTTTTGGAAGTCTTTGAGGCTGGTCTAGTTTTGACCGGCACCGAAGTCAAATCGATTCGCGCAGGCAAAATCAACCTGCGTGATAGCTACGGCCTGCTCCGCAACGGCGAAGCCTGGTTGCTAAACGCCCATATTTCTGCCCATGCCACCACCAGCGCCTACTATAACCACGAACCAACCCGCACCCGCAAACTGCTAATGCACAAAAAGGAAATCCGGGAGTTGATTGGCAGCGTCGATCGGCAGGGTTTAACTCTAGTGCCAGTCAAAATGTATCTAAAAGAAGGCCGGGTGAAAATATCGATCGCTTTGGCACGGGGTAAGAAACTCCATGACAAGCGCGATGATTTGCGCAAAAAGGATGACCAGAGAGATATGGCTAGAGCGATGAAGCAGCATATTTAGATCTTTCTTGCCATTGTCAAGCCATCGCCGATCGGCAGTATCACCAATTCCACTCGTTGGTCTTGGTGAATTTTGCTATTCAAATCCCGCAGAATGCTGGTGCGCCTGTCGGTCACTTCAGGATCAGCCACCTTTCCATACCACAGCACATTGTCAATCAAAATCACTCCGCCCGATCGCACCAATTCTAGGCACAGCTCATAATACTCTGGGTAATTGGCCTTGTCCGCATCAATAAAAGCCAGATCAAACTTCCCACCAGCTCCCGCTGTCAATAAACCTTGCAAAGTATCCAGAGCCGGAGCAATTTGCAGATCTATTTTGTGAGCAACCCCAGCTTGCTGCCAATATTTGCGCGCTACATCCGTCGCCTCTACGCTCACATCGCAGGCCACCATCCGCCCCTCTTCTGGCATAGCCAAAGCCATCACCAGCGAACTGTAACCGGTAAAGACTCCTACTTCTAAAATATATTTGGCTGCCACTAATTTCACCAGCATCGCCATAAATTGTCCTTGCTCTGGACAGATTTGCATGTGGCCTTGAGGGTACTCATCATTGTGCGATCGAAGCTGTTGTAAAACCTCTGGCTCTCTGACTCCTACCGATCGGAGGTAATTGGATAATCGATCGTCGAGTCCTAGTGTTTGGTTACTCATTATTTACTCAAAGACCCAAAATATTGTGACCGCAGTATTACGAACACCTAATATTATGTGTTACTATTTCCCCCAATTAAGCATCTTGACAATTTTAAGATAAATTCAGGGTCATTTACCAATGATTTGCTCAGCCAATCACTAACGAGTAATAAACTGGACAAAATCAATACCCATCTACGAATTATCTTATGCCCAATAACTTAATACCTGCCGGTACAGCTCCTAATTATGGCTCGGGGTGGTCTTTTAGCATCACCAAAAACGAACTGAGTCAGCTCTTGCAAAACCCCGCAAAATTGCTAGTCCTCGATTATTCTCACGATGGCTCTGACGCTAGACGCTATCGGCCTGCTGAGATTGAAGCTTTACACCACAACGGTCAACAGGCAATTTCGTATTTGAGCATTGGCGAATCATCTAACTGGCGCTCCTACTTTCAGAGTGGCTGGAAAACCAATCCTCCGGGCTGGCAGGGCAAAGAAAACCCCGATTGGCCGGGTAGCTCTAAGGTGAAATATTGGGATCCAGATTGGCAAAAAATTACTCTGGAATATCTAGATAAAATTATTGACAGCGGCTTTGACGGGGCTTATTTAGATATTGTGGATGCCTTCGATTATTGGAGTAACCCTAAAAATGGTGAGGGACTGGTACTTGATCGAGCAGATGCTGCCAAGCGCATGATTGACTGGGTAGAAAAAATTGTTGAACATGCCCGAGTAGATCGGGGCAAGCCCAATTTTCATGTTATTCCCCAAAATGCCGAGGCGTTGCTGCCCTATGACACCACTGGCAAGTTCTTAAAAGAAATTAGTGGTGTAGGCGCAGAAAGTCTTTACTATAATGGTGTCCAAACCCAAGATCCGGGCAGCATCGCCGGGCGATCGGCTAACCTAAACAAAGTGGTGGCAGCGGGCAAGCCAGTATTGGTCATCGACTATATCAATGATGGCTCAGGTTATCAAGGTGACAACAAAGCGCGAATTGATAGCTTTTGGCAGCGGGCAAACTTAGCGGGCTATACTCCTCAAGTGAATCCGCTCGATCGCACTACTCTAACGCTGGATCCTTTGAACAATCAGCTTTTGCTGGCGCAAAAAGCCCAGAGCGCGCCAATTGCTAGCCCTGTCGTCACGCCACCAACCATTGCACCCCTAGTTACGACAGTCCAAGCCGCCGCTAAACCGATTACCGCGCCAGCATCGGCAAGCCAAGAAGGCACTGCCAACAATGACTTGCTAGCAGGCACCAGTTCGATCGATCGCCTTTTTGGTGCCGACGGTGATGACACCATTAAAGGTCTGGCTGGTGATGATTACTTAGTAGGCGGTCGCGGTGCTGATCGCATTGAGGCTGGTGATGACTGGGATATAGCCTACGGCGAATGGGGTAACGACTCCATTAATGGTGGCAACGGCAACGATCTGCTGTGGGGCAACGACGATAATGACACCTTGTCTGGCGATGCCGGAGACGATCGACTTTGTGGCGATCGGGGTGATGATGTTTTGACCGGTGGCGCTGGTAAAGATATTTTTGTCTACGAAAACTTCGACCCTCGCACTTTAGGCCGCGATACGATCACGGATTTTGAAGTGGGCGTTGACAAAATTGAGCTGCGCGCTAATGTTTTTACGGAGTTGACTGGTAAGAACTGGAGCTTTGCGGTGGTAGACAGCAATCAAGCTGCCCAGAGCAGCAGTGCCCAGGTTATCTATAACCAAACCAATGGCAACCTGTTCTACAACGATGCTGGCGACACACCAGCAGTGAATTTTGCCAATTTTTCTAGCAAGCCAGTTTTGGCTGCTACTAATTTCCAGGTCTTTTGATTTACTATAAGATAAGCATGACTCATCTTATAGCCACCAAAACATTGAATTTTACTGTAAATAAATGCTAAAATTGAAGAATATGAAAAGATTATGAGAAGACTTCATGTCCGTCAGCCCTCACCACCCCAGCCTGCCCGAAGTTCACCGCAGCGTTCCGATACCCACTGGTAAGTGGTGGCGCAAATTGCTGGCCTATGCTGGCCCTGGCTACTTAGTATCAGTGGGCTATATGGATCCGGGCAACTGGGCAACCGATATTGCTGGCGGTGCGCAGTTTGGCTATCGGCTGCTGTCAGTAATCTTTTTATCGAACCTGATGGCGATCGTCCTCCAAAGCCTCTGCGTGCGATTGGGGGTAGCCACCGATATGGACTTGGCTCAAATGTGCCGGAAGCATTTTGGCAAAAAAGTTAACTTTGCCCTGTGGGCACTGTGTGAAATTGCGATCGTGGCCTGTGACCTGGCCGAGTTATTGGGCAGTGCGATCGCCCTGCAATTATTGTTTCATATCCCTCTAATGTGGGGCATCTGTTTGACCGCATTGGATGTCTTGCTACTAATGTTGCTGATGGGCAAAGGCTTCCGCAAAGTGGAAGCTTTGATGATTACTTTAATTAGCACGATCGGCATTTGCTTTATTGCCCAGCTCTGCTTTGCTCGCCCCAGCTTCACGGCAGTAGTTCAGGGCTATGTGCCGTCTCTCGAAATTTTAGCCAAGCCAGAGATGCTATATGTGGCCGTGGGAATTTTGGGGGCAACAGTGATGCCTCATAATTTGTACTTGCATTCTTCGATCGTCCAGACCAGAGCCTGGGCAAAGAACACCGCTCAGCGGGCTGAAGCGATTAAATATGGAATTATTGATACGGTAATTGCGCTGTTCTTTGCTCTGGGCATTAACTCGGCAATTTTAATTGTGGCAGCAGCGGCTTTTCATGCCAATGGTCATCAAGATGTGGGGTCGATCGAAACAGCTTACCAGCTACTCTCCCCGGTATTAGGAGTGAGCATGGCCAGCACTCTGTTTGCTTTGGCCCTATAGGCAGCGGGGCAAAGCTCTACTCTCACTGCCACCCTAGCTGGTCAAATAGTAATGGAAGGCTTTTTACAAATTCAGCTTAAGCCTTGGGTGCGCCGCCTGATCACCAGAATGCTGGCGGTAATTCCGGCGTTGCTAGTAATTGGTTATTGTGGTGAACAGCAGGTGAGCAGTCTGATTATTTTTAGTCAAGTGGTCTTGAGTTTACAACTGCCTTTTGCGGTGATTCCGCTGGTAATGTTTACTAGTAATCGCAAAATTATGGGCGAATTTGTTAGCCCGAGCTGGTTGAAAACGGCGGCTTGGTCGATCGCCGCTGTTATTGTGGGTGTGAATGGTTGGCTACTTTGGCACACAGCAACTTGAATTCTTATCGATCTACACTATATCGATGGTGCTAAGATAGGCTGCTAGTATCTTGATCAAACCTCTATGAGATGGCTGCGCCGACTGTTTGCCGCGATTTTACTCGGTGGTCAAGTTTTAATTCACATCTTAAAGTTCCGGTTCCATTACAACAACACCTTGGAACAGATGCGGATGGTTGGCCCCGGATCGATTTTAATTACCCAACTGATCTCGGCAACGGTGGGGATGGTATTTACTATTCAAGTTGCCCGAGAATTTATTAGCATCGGGGCTGGATCGGCGGTGGGATCGGTGTTGCTGCTGGCTTTATCGCGGGAGTTTGCGCCAGTGCTAACTGCTGTAGTCGTAGCCGGACGGGTCGGCGCAGCTTTTACTGCCGAAATTGGCACCATGAAAGTTAGTGAACAGATCGATGCTTTGTATGTGCTGCGCACTGACCCGGTGGATTATTTAGTCATTCCCCGCACGATCGCCTGTTGTACGATGGTGCCGATTTTGACTTTGATGGCGATCGTCACTGGGATGACGGGTGGCTGGTTAGTTGCTACTGCTATTTATGGTTTATCTAGCAAAGAATTTATCGAAGCCGTCCAGAAGTCTTTAAGTGACTGGGATTTAATTTGCGCCACAATTAAAGGCGTAGTCTTTGGCGGCTTGATTGCCATTATTGGCTGCAACTGGGGCCTAACTACCAAAGGAGGAGCCAAAGGAGTAGGCGAATCGACGACGGCTGCGGTGGTGACTTCGCTGTTAGCGATTTTTGTCTCGAACTTTTTTCTTTCTTGGTTTTTGTTTCAAGGTACTGGCAACTTACGCTTGTAACTCTCCAAAATTCTCTCATCTCCAAAGACCCAACAGGATCGCTGAACTGGCGCAAGGTGCTAGAATGAATGCGCAGTGACCTGAGCAACGAACTATCTATGCGGATCCTAGCGTTTGTCCCCGGCGGCATCGGCGACCAGATCTTGTTCTTCCCGACGATCGAAGACCTGAAATCTACCTATCCCAACGCGCAGATTGACGTGGTAGTAGAGCCTCGATCGACTGCGGCTTACCAAGTCTGTAAAAGCTTTCCCCAAGTTATTCCCTTCGATTTTAAAGATGTTAATGGCCCCGCTGACTGGGGCAACTTGCTGGGCATTATTCGAGACAAAGAGTATGATGCGGTGCTGTCGCTAGGACAGCGCTTTGGGGTTGGGTTTTTTCTCTGGCTTACTGGTATTCCTAAGCGAGTAGGCTATGGAGTCGGCGGCGGCCAAATATTTCTTTCTAACCCGGTGCCGTTAGAGCAAAATCAATATGCCGCGCACATGTATCACGATTTAGTGAAAGGATTGGGCATTGATCGACCCTGCCCTCCACTCAGCATCAATGTCCCCAAAGCCGATATTGCCTGGGTAGAGCAACAGCTCAAAGATCGGGGAATCTCG
This sequence comes from Synechococcales cyanobacterium, assembly GCA_043721015.1. Lineage (GTDB taxonomy): Bacteria > Cyanobacteriota > Cyanobacteriia > Cyanobacteriales > Chamaesiphonaceae > JAAFHZ01. Next base: position 7,946 of record JAYSRP010000186.1, read on the forward strand.
GACTATATTCTGATCCATGGGGGAGCTAGCAAGCTTTCCCAGAAGCTGGGCATGGACAAAATTTACCCGGCCAACCAGTGGCAGCGAGTGGTAGACGGCTTACAAAAGCGCCAAGATAAGCCGGTAATATTTATTGAAGGGCCAGACGATCGATCGCTAATTGAGCAGGTAATGCTGGCCTGTCCTCAGGTAACAGTAATTAAACCCACTGATATTGGCAAGCTCACTGCCTTGATTGCTGCTGCCAGCCTAATGATTTGTACTAACAGCGGCCCGATGCACCTAGCGACTGCGGCAGGCACTTATACTTTTGCCCTGTTTGGACCGACTGATCCAAACACCGTGGTATTGCCAAATAGTAAAACGGTGGCAATTAAGTCGCGCACTGGTAAGATGGCCGATATTTCGCCCGCAGAAATTTTGGATAAGGTTTGGCAATCTTAATAATTTTGTAACTGTCTATTCGATCGACCTATTCGATCGGTTAAAATCTAAAACCAGAGCAAGCAAAAAAGCCTAAGCCTATGATTACCCCAGCTACAGTTGAAGCCATGATCACCGCCGGTATCGCCGATGCCCAGGTGCAAGTAACCGATCTTACCGGCGGTGGCGATCACTATCGGGCAGTGGTGGTTTCGGAGCAGTTTGCCGGTAAAAGCCTTGTCCAGCAGCATCAGCTAGTTTACAAAGCCGTCAACACGGCTTTGGCCAGTGGCGAGATCCATGCTTTGGCACTAGAAACTATGACTCCAGAGCAAGCCGCTCAATCTGCCTCCTAAATTCTTCAAATCTATTCAATACACCAAACAATTATGAATCCTGAAACTCAGCAACAGATTAAAGACATGGTCACTCAAAACAAGATCATGGTTTTCATGAAGGGCAATCGGCTGATGCCCCAGTGCGGTTTTTCTAACCAAGTCGTGCAAATTTTAAATATCTTGGGTGTGCCTTACGAAACTTCTGATGTGTTGGCTGACCAAGAGATTCGCCAAGGCATTAAAGAATATTCTAGCTGGCCAACTATTCCTCAGGTCTACATCGGTGGCGAATTTATTGGCGGCTCAGATGTGTTGACAGAGCTGTACAAAAACGGTGAGCTTCAACAAAAAGTAGAAGTGGCTTTAGCTTCCTAGAAAAACAAATATATCACCAAAAAAGCCGGTCTACTTCAAGAGGTAGATCGGCTTTTTTGGGAACTAGCTTTTTTAATATCTCGATCGAAAGTCTGGCTCGGCTTCGGGCTGAAGCTGTGGCTCCATAAAGTTAGAAGTATCGTAGATATAGCGCACGACATCTTCTTCTAGGCGGCTAATTTGGTAGGCTTCAATGGAGTTGGTCATTCGCAGCGCCGCCAAATATCCATCCAAATACATCCGCAGATCCTCAAAGCGATAGCCACGATGCCACATCTCTACTGCTGCATCGGTAATTTTTTGGTAATGGCGAATAGTCTCGGTTTGTTGCAGCATGTTCTCGATTCTCCAGAGCACTACCAGAATATATTATATTTAACAAGCTAAAGGATCGGAAATCCAGTCTTTTTCGGTAAATATATAGTTTCTTTAATTTTACCTTAGAAAAGAAATTGCCATCACACCGCTATCCTTAATATTATCCTTAGATCCCTTCGCCCCGCCCGACAACGCAGCGGAACCAAGCCTTTTTGGCAGGAGACCAAATATGTCTGCAATCGCTGTAGTAGTCGGCAACCAAAACCTCCGATCGGTTTTGGTGGCGCAGTTGCAGCAACAGGGCTATCGGGTACAGCACACCGCCAGCATGGTGGCAGCCAAGGCACATCTTTTGGAGTTCCAGCCACAAATAGTGGTCGTAGACTATGACTTGTCTGATGGCAATGGTTTAGAACTCTGTGAATGGATTCAGATTCATACCGATGCCTTGATTTTAATGATCTCTACTCGTTTAGAGGAGTCAGAAATCGAGGCTTCTTTGGCTGTGGCTGACGATTATCTTAAGAAGCCTTTTGGCATGAAAGAGTTCCTGGCCAGAGTTGCTGCAATATTACGTCGCTCTAGCTCTCGTCGTTTGCCATCAGAAATTGTGCGCGGCAATTTAAAGATCGATATGGTGCGGCGCAGGGTCTATTTTGACCAAGAATCTATTGATCTTACGCCCCAAGAATTTAGTTTGTTGTATGTGCTGTTGCAATCGCCTGATGAGCCGATCGATCGCCCTGAGCTGCTCCGGCGAGCTTGGGATGAACACATGGGAGGCAGCCGCACTGTAGATACCCACATTCTCGCGCTTCGCAAAAAACTCAAAGATCCCGATATTATTCAAACCATCCGCCAAATGGGCTATCAGATTCACCTCTAAATTTGTTTAATGGATATCAACATAGCCCATTCATAGAATTTCACCTGCCGTCCTAGCTGGATTAAACATGATAGGCGGTAATTACGGTGGTTTTGTCTTCAGTGTAGATTGATTCAACGTTATTGAAAGTTTCATGAGTCCACCAAACTTTAAGTCTTCTCCCTCTTGCTGGTGCTGAACCTAAGATCGAGTAACCAGCCTCTGATAACAACTCTTCAAACTGATTTGCTGGTAGAATCTTTGAGCTAAAACCGCCAATGCCATCTATCTGATGTTTATCGAGGGTCATAGGAATCTTTGTATGTTGTGAAAATATGGTAGCCAGGAAAAACCACTGCTATTCCATATTTGCTATTCACTCTGCCGGGGTATCTATAGGGTGTGTCATCGGGTTCAGTACCAAATAAACGAACGGAGAAGTCACCCAACCAGAAGTAGAAACCAGGGATAAGTGTGTCCATACTATACGCAATTGCTCTTTTCTTTTCGTCAGCGATTGCTTTTGAAGCAAAAGTTTTTGACTGATTAGCAAAACTCATAAAATATTACCTGAAGCTCGATTCAATTACTTGAGCTTCATTGTACCCTAACGACTTTCAGGATATCTCAATATCTCAGATAAGATAGTGGGATTTATAAATCTTATATTGTCTGCTTAAAGCGCGAAAGCATACAATATAAGAGGTATTTTATGAGTTGGTGAATTGTAATGGCAGATGATGTGGTTTGGATTGTTACCGATGAACCAGTTGGGGTAAATTTACCTGATGGAGCTAGAGATGGAGGAGTTCAGCGTAATCCGTTCGGTTCACCAGCAGAATCGGGTAGACGAATTGCGGTGAGGGCTGAGCAACTAGAACAAGGAGTCACCGCTTTTTTGCAGGTGATGGGGCGAGTGCTGCGACAAGCCAAGCAAAATGCAGTAGAACTGGGTGAAATGGAGCTAGAGGAAATTGAACTCAGTGTAGAGGTCAATGGGGAAGGACAATTGAGTTTGTTGGCAGTGGTGGTAAGGCGGGCGGCAAAGGTGCCATGAAGCTGAAGTTTAAAATGAATAAAGCTGCGCCAAAAACCTGAGATGACCAAAAACTTTGCGATCGCTATTGGCATTAATCAATACAACTCGACCAATTTTCAGCCTCTGAGCTATGCCCAAAGTGACGCTGAACTGATGCGAGATTTTTTCCAGCAGGAAGCTCGGTTTGATGAAGTCAATTTCTTTGCTGATAATTCACCAGATTTACGGTCTTTAACAGGGCTATCTATTCCGACGTATCCTTCTACAGGAAATTTGGAATCTTTTTTGCACGATCAATTCGAGAATCCTTTTTTGAATAAGGGCGATAACTGCTGGTTCTTTTTTGCCGGACACGGGTTGCAATACAACCAGCGAGACTATTTGATGCCGATCGATGCCAACTCTCGGGAGGTGGAGAGGACTGGTATTGCGATCGACTATATTCGTGAGCGTCTGAAGCGGAGTGGAGCTGATAATGTCATTTTGGTAATTGATGCTTGCCGAACTGAGGGTGCAAGAAATGGAATGGGGGTGGGCAATGAAAAGCTGCCCGGTGTAATCACTATTTACTCCTGTAGCCCCACTCAAAGATCTTGGGAAATTGCAGCTTTGCAACAAGGTGTGTTTACCTATGCTTTGCTAGAGGCGCTGCGCGTTCGTGGTAAAGAAAATCATGCTACGGCTGAGCGCCTGAGTAAATATTTGCGCTGGCGAGTGCCGGAGCTGTGCTTGGAGCATGGCAAAGTACCCGAGCAAATGCCGAGTGTTGGGGTCGAGCCATTAGAAAAGCAGCATTTTGTGCTGGTGCCCCAATGTTTGGAGCCGATCGATATGCAGGTCGATATCTTGAAAATGAAGAATGACGTTTATCGCTTGGCCTTCTGTGAGAAAAATTTGGATTGGGCTAAGCAAATTTGGGATCGTTTGAATGCGTTGACTTTGGGTAAAGATGGCGAAGTGACAGCTATGCTGCAAAGCATGACGATGGCAGGAATGCATCTAGAGCGAGAAGCTGCGGTGCAGCTACAGTTGGCAGAATTACAGCGACAGTTTACAGCGTCTCAGGCTCAGGTAGAACTGCATCGATCGGCTTTGCAAACAACAAAAGAAGAACATCGATCGGCTTTGGCAGAATCGGCTTTATTATTGGCAACTCAACAGGAGCAAGCTGAGGAGTTAGAACGATTGCTGGCAGCCGAGCAGCGAGCCGGAAGATTGCTGACAGCAAAGCTTCAAGATCAAGAAAAACTGTTAACCGAAATTAATCGATATCGACTAATGGCAGCTCAACAAGTCGCCCCAAGTTCTCAGGGGTTACAGCTCCAGTTATTTAGCTTTGAAGTTGTTACTGTTAGCCCGCAAGGAGACGTTGGTAAACGTGAAACTAAGCAAGCCGAGTATCTGACATTTAATTTGCCTCTGGGCAACACTTTAGATCTAGTGCATATTCCTGCTGGCCAGTTTTTAATGGGTTCGCCAGATGGGGAAGGTAATGATCAGGAAAAGCCTCAGCATTGGGTTACGGTGCCTGATTTTTATTTAGGGAAATATCCGGTAACTCAGGCGCAATGGCGATCGATCTCTTCTTTGTCGTCAGTGAAGCTTGATCTGAAGCCTGACCCTGCTAAGTTCAAAGGCGATCTGTGCCCCGTGGAACAAATTTCTTGGCGGGAAGCGATCGAGTTTTGTTCTCGTTTATCACAGTTAACTGGTGAAAAATTTTGCTTACCGAGTGAGGCTGAATGGGAATATGCTTGTCGTGCTGGTACTTCAACACCTTTTCATTTTGGTCAGACAATTTCGACGAGGGTGGCAAATTATGATGGAAGCTCTGTTTCCGGTCAGGAGAAAAAAGAAGAATATCGACAAAAAACTACAGATGTCGGTAGCCTTAATGCTGCTAATGGTTTTGGGCTGTACGACATGCACGGAAACGTTTGGGAATGGTGTGCAGATTGTTGGCATGATAACTATCAGGGAGCACCGACGGACGGGAGCGCTTGGATGAGTAAGAATGATAATGATTATCATTTACTGCGCGGTGGCTCGTGGATCGACAATCCTAGGCACTGCTGCTCGGCGTGCCGTCGCAGGAACCTTACCGATATCTATAGCGGCAATGTGGGTTTTCGAGTAGTGTATGCCCCAGTGAGGACTTTGTAGCCCTCTGCTCTTTTGCCCTCTTGCCCTGTGAGCGCGCAGCGCTTTTTAATTTTTTTTTGAAAATCGGGTAATTGTTGTGGTTTTATTGGGATAGATCACGATATTGTCACTACCTATTAGCGTCGATTTCATGGTTTGTGCTGATTAACAAGCCCAACTCCCGCAATTACTCTGCCAATCGTAGAAACTTCGCCCTTTCTTGCTCAGCTCTTGAATGGAAACCGAGCAAAGCGCATACATTGTTTTCTAATATCGTCAAGCAAGTTACTTGCAGCATCAGGATTATTGATCGCAATTAAGTCGCAAATAGCATCTAAATCTCTGATCGCATTGTCAATAAAAGAATAAGCACCCACTACTTTGTCTCTCTGTAGCGATCAATCCTTTGCTGTAAATTGGCGAAAACAGTTTCCCCATCAAGAACCCGACCTTCCTTCACATCCTGTAAGCCCACCTCAATCTCTGCCTGTAATTGCTGTAGTTGAACACTTTGTAAATCTGTCAACTTCACTCCAGAGTTATGGCTTTCACCAGAATGCA
>JAYSRP010000187.1:0-5682 GCA_043721015.1 Synechococcales cyanobacterium
CCCTGTTGTTTACCTTTCAGGCACCTTGCTATTTGTTGCTGGTCTGGCGATCGTCCGCGCTCACAATCGTTGGATGGGCGACTGGACAGTGCTGGTAACGCTGATAGGTTGGTTTGCCATTTTCGGTGGACTGTTTCGGATGTTTGCTACAGGGCTTTACCAGCAGGGTGCCCAAAACACCACGGCTCTGTTAGTGCTGGAACTCGTTCTGCTAGCGATCGGAATTTTTCTGACCTTCAAAGCCTATGTAAGAACAAAATTGTGAAATATAAAAGTCTCTGATGTATTTTTACAACGATCAATAAATTCTTTGATCGTCACGCTCTATCAACTTCTAAATCAACAACCCTAGGTCAGCATTATGCTTATAAAATCGATTGTAATTATTACTGTATCAGTCATTATTTTGTTTGGAATTGTAAGCCTTTATGGTAAATATCAGTGGCAGTTAGAGACCGATCGATTGCGCGCCAAACTAACTAATGGGATGCAATCTATTAATCCCAAAGCCTATGATTCAAAAAAGGTTGAAGGCTTACCAGACCCGGTGCAGCGATATTTTCAGGCTGTGTTGAAGGAGGGACAACCGATCGTGACGGCGGTTAACCTCTCTCAGCAGGGCGTATTCAACATGAGTGAGACGAAAGCGAAGTGGAGTCCGTTTACGGCCACTCAATTTGTGACGACTCAAAGTCCAGGGTTTGATTGGGATGCGCGGATTCAGATGGCTCCGGGCGTGAGTGCTTTCGTTCATGATGCCTATGCATTAGGAGCAGGCAGCTTACACGCATCACTACTCGGTCTTTTTACCGTTGCCGATGTGCGTGATACACCCGCAGCAGCTCAGGGTGAGCTGCTGCGATTTTTTGCCGAGATGCCTTGGTATCCGACTGCGCTATTACCCAGTCAGGGTGTGCGTTGGGAAGCCATTGACGATACCTCCGCCCGCGCTACATTCACTGATGCTCCAACAACGGTTTCCCTCGTGTTTCGGTTTAATGCTGAAGGAACGATCGAGACTATGCGAGCCGAAGCGCGTTGTCGTGACAAGCTGACTGCGATGCCTTGGAGCGGCAGGTTCTGGGACTATTCAGTGTGTAATGAGATGCTGATTCCTTTGCAAGGCGAGGTGGGATGGGAGTATCCAGACGGCCTTCGGCTCTATTACAAGGGAAAAGTTACAGAGATTAACTTTGAATTTGCCACATGAATAATGGAGAAAATATCAAACCTTGTATCCATTGGTCGGGTATAGAGGCTTCCTTTTAAAGTATAGGAGAACTCGTCATGGCAGGAATTGGAACGGTGGGGCTAATAGTATCGACCGTAGTAGGCATCCTCTTGGGAGTCATTATTATCATTTTAGTCATGCTACTTGCGGTCAGCCCTGGCAAGGTCAAACCTTTCCTTGACGAAAAGGGTCGCACACTTGTGGGAAGCATTGCAGAGAAGATTCATGTGAAAATCAATGGTGTACAGCAAGGAATGTTCATCATCGGAAAAAATGTCGGCAATCCGGTACTTCTATTTATTCATGGCGGCACTGCTATGCCTGAATATTTCTTGACACAGAACTACCCGACGGGCATGGAGCAATATTTTACCGTCTGTTGGTGGGATCGCCGAGGTGCCGGACTCTCCTATAGTGCCAATCTGCCTCCAGAAACATTGACAGTGGAGCAATCAATAGCTGATACGTTGACAGTGACGAACTACCTACGTAGCCGTTTCCACCAGGACAAGCTCTACTTGATGGCGCACTCAGGCGGTAGCCTAATTGCTATCCAGGCTGCTGCCCGTGCGCCTGAATTGTTCTATGCCTACATCGGAGTTGGGCAGATGTCCTATCAACTCCAGTCGGAAATACTGTCTTACGAATACATGGTAGAGCGTTACAAAGAAATCGGAAATACTAAAATGGTGAAGCAGCTAGAAGCTGCGCCACCCACGATGTCAGTTCCGCTACCTACTGCCTATATGAAGGTGCGTGACAATGCCATGCACAAGATTGGTGTTGGCACTACTCACGATATGAAATCGGTGATAACTGGTGTTTTCCTGTCATCTTGGTTATTCAGAGGATACACTTTGGGCGAGAAGCTTGCTCTCTGGCAGGGGAAGTTTTCATCTGATAAAAAGTTGTGGGACAAGATGATAGCTATGGATCTGACGAAACAAATTCAAAAGCTAGACATCCCGGTCTACTTCTTTCATGGCAAGTACGATTACACTGTCTCCTACCCGTTAACAAAAGCGTATCTCGGTGAACTGCAAGCGCCGATCAAGGGGTTTTATACTTTTGAGCACTCTGCTCACAGCCCGATGTTTGAAGAGCCGGACAGAATGAAGCAGATCTTACAAGAGGACGTATTAGCGGAAAAAAACAACCTATCTGATCGCGGTTAAATTGAGTTGTTGTCTTGGTTGATAGCGGGCGATGAAACAACGTAGTCCCTTGACTCACTAGCTTACTTTTTGTACAACTATGGTTTAATAGCGTTTGGCGCAGCTTACAATGATTTTATGCAATCTGGTTTACATTGACACTTTTCCGTAATCTCTCGGATGAAATCTCTCCATGAAGCATAAGATCGCACCACGATATCGATTCTCCAGGGAGAGGCTGCGCCAACGGACAATCGAAGTAACTGAACAATTATTCAAGCATTAGTTAGCCTTGATCTCGATTCCGCAAAGCGGACGCTACGCGATCAATGACTGAATTATATTTTTAGATTTTTGCGGATTTGAATCTACTTCTTTTACCTCTCTCAATAGGAAGAGATTGCGGTTATAAATTAGAAACTAAAATCTACATTCTGACAGTTCCATTGATCGCATATTTTTTAATATACTATTGGTGTAAAAAATGAAAAGAATTACTACGAATAGTTAAAGCTTTTTAGAGTCACGAAAGGGGTATATTGTATTTTACCAGTATATCATAAAATAATCAATAACAAATTACGTAAAACCTTAGGAAAAAATGATTAACACTTTAAGTAAAATTAAAAACGACGCAGAACTAAAGAATGATGTGCTTTCTGAACTCAGCTATGAGCCGAGCGTAAACGCAACAGATATTGGGGTATTGGTCAAAGATAGCACGGTAACACTTGATGGCTATGCCACCAGCTATATTGAGAAATGGGTAATTGTAGATGCAGTTAAACGGGTGATTGGAGTAAAGGCAATTGTTGACGAAATTGAAGTTCATATACCAGATGCCGATCGCCGCACAGATGAAGACATCGCAGCCGCAGCAACCGATTTAATCGGCTGGTCTACCATAATTCCCTCAGGAACGCTCAAGGTAATAGTTCGAGATGGCTGGGTGTCATTAGAGGGGGAAGTAGAACGGTGGTATCAACAGAATGCTGCTATAAACGTGGTGCAACAAATGGTTGGGGTCAAAGGAGTATCTAATAACATCTTCATACAAAAAATGGCAGATGTTAATGAAGTTTCTAATGGTATCTGTCTAGAAGCAAAAACGATAAAAACAGTGGTTGAAGAAGACATCAATTTGGCACTCAAACGTAGTTCGACCATAGATGTAGAAAAAATCCAGGTAGAGAGTTCGGGCAACAGAGTGGTTTTACGCGGTGATGTTCGCAGCTTTGCTGCACGCGATGAAGCCGAACGAATTGCATGGTCGGAACCAGGTGTATCCTTCGTAGATAATCATCTCGGTGTCAACTGGTCTTCGATTCTCTAGAGAAGAGGGTACGTCAACGTGGAGTAAAAAGCTATTTACCTCCGGTATAAGCGAAGCTATCACAAAATAATTCTCACTAAATTGAATTTGTAAATGAGGATAAAAACATGATTAGCCTTTTACTTGAATTCAAAAGGTGTAGAGGTCAACCTCTATACACTCACGATGTATTTTTCAATACATTTAAAACAAAAAGGTTCATGGGGATTTATAAACTTAAAACATAAGTTGACTATATGCAATCCCCAGATCACAAATTCTTATTACCTGCACTAAGGTCGAGAAACTATCATCTGTTTTTTGCGGGATGACGCAAATTGCCAAAGGAGACGCTCTGCGAACGGCAAATTTCTCACCTTCCGACGACCAAATTGGCAGGAAAACTGGTCTGTCCTCATTGCCAAACTTCTTTCTGCTTAACTTGGCATCGATACTTATGATCAGTATGGGGAAATTATCGATGTCCTCAATGCCGACAGGTCTCCTATCTTAGAGATGATTCTTCTTAGTTGTGGCCAATCCGAATAGCGGCAGTCGTCCTCTGCATTAATGTATTCTCCTATGCTTTCAATGATTCAGGAGCAGTAAGGACATTAATACCAGCACGGCTCCTTGTGCTGCTAATTAGTTTAGTAGTTAGAGTAGTCATTAATAAATGGATTGAGGGGCACATGAGACACCTGAGAATCCGATCATAGTAATAGAGGTCATCATGAATAATCTTAGCCATCGCCAAAATCACAAGCAGAATCAACGGCCAAAAGTAAAGACGATCGCCCTCATCTTGCTGAGAATTCTAGTCGCCATCGCCATCGCGCTAGTAATTTTTCCAGTCTTGCTATTATCCAGTACCACCACCGTTCCCCCATCGATTCAAATTCTATTCGCAATGGCAGAGGTCGCTTGGCTGGTGACGATTTCTCGGTTTGGCTTTACAGTGCGGGTTGTTCTAGTCGAGTTTGCGGGCTTTGTGGCGATTACCCTTCTAGCTATTTTCGCCTCACAAATATTCGCATCCACACCACCCATCCTCGATGCCCAAGGTCAGGCTATCCCAAATAGCATTGCGGTGATGGAAAAAGTCAAACTCGGCGGTGCTGAAGAATGGGTGACGATTCGTGGTAAAGATTCGCGCAATCCCGTACTCCTCTTTCTCGCTGGTGGCCCTGGTGGAACCCAACTCGTAAATGCGCGACGGGCACTCACAAGGCTGGAAGATCGCTTTGTCGTGGTCAATTGGGAACAACCAGGCGCGGGGAAATCCTTTGATGCGATCGATCGGTCTAAGTTGACACCCGATCGTTACGTCACCGATGCCCACGAATTGGTGTTAAACCTACGGCAACGTTTTGGTAAGGAAAAAATCTATGTGTTGGGGGAGTCGTGGGGGAGTGCCCTTGGCATCATGGTGGTGCAACGTTACCCAGAATTGTTTCAGGCGTTTATCGGCACGGGGCAAATGGTGGCGTTTCTGGAAAACGATCAAATTTGCTATGATTTTGCGCTGCGTTTGGCACAGGAACGCAGCGACACGAACCAATTGACGAAACTAAAGCAACAAGGCCCACCACCTTATTACGGCAGTGATGTCTCGTTAAAGAGTGGGACTTACCTCATAGAGATGTCCAATTATATGACCAAGAATCCTGCGATCGTAAATTCGGGGTTTAATACTTTGCAAGACCTTGCTGGTTCCGAGTACGGGCTGTATGACAAGCTAAATTTCATCCGAGGGCTGCTGGACACGTTCGGCGTGGTCTACCCACAATTGTGGGATGTAGACTTTCGCAAGCAAGCGACACGCCTCGAAGTGCCCGTCTACTTTCTGATTGGCCGCCACGATGTAAGCGCACCGCCGAAGCTGACCGAGGAGTATTTCAATCTCTTGACTGCACCGCGCAAAGAATTAATTTGGTTTGAAAATTCAGGTCATAATCCCTGGATGAATGAGACAGAAAAGTTCG
>JAYSRP010000188.1:0-13903 GCA_043721015.1 Synechococcales cyanobacterium
TAAGTGAGATTGGTAAAATATATTAGTGTTATCAGGTCACATCTTAGGTTCACCAGTCTCTATATTACCAAGCACTGCTTTCACACCTTCAAAAGCAGCAGGTATCGATCGAGGATCAATAAACATCACCTTAGAACTGCTGCTCTTGCCGATCGCGGTGCCCATATCCAAATAGCCCAGCGCAAAAAGTACTTCAACAGCCTTAATAGCCTCTGGATTATCTTTAAGGCGTTCAGCCAATACTGTAGTAGAAGCAGCAATTCCCTGTGCCCGTAAAATTTGCTGTTGACGCTCAGCTTCCGCTGCCAACAACACCGATTTTTGCTCAGCTTCTGCTTGCAAAATGAGTGCTTCCGCCCGACCTTTGGCCGAGTTCACCGCCGATTCTCGTTCGCCTTCAGAGGTAAGAATAACCGCTCGCTTTTTACGCTCCGCCGACATTTGCATTTCCATGGCATCTAAGACAGCTTTGGCTGGCACAATGTCGCGCAGTTCTACTCTGGTGACTTTAACCCCCCAAGGATCGGTGGCTTCATCTAGTTCCCGCAGCAATATTTCATTAATTTGGGCACGGGCGGTGAAAGTTTCGTCTAGTTCTAGTTTGCCAACTTCCGATCGAAGTTGGGTAAGGACTAGGTTCACCATGGCTGATTGCAAGTTTTCGACCTTATAGTAGGCGCGTTCCATGTCCAAGATTTTCCAGTAGACCACTGCATCGGCAGTAATCGAAACGTTATCACGAGTGATACACTGCTGTGGAGGTATATCAATCACTCTTTCTCGAATGGTTTGTTGAAAAGAAACTCTTTCTACAAAAGGCACCACGTAGTTTAACCCCGGCTTCAATTTTTTGCCAGTGTATTTACCTAGTCTTTCTACTAAAGCTTCGTCGCTCTGCTTAACAACTTTAATGCCAGATAAACTGCCTAGTCCTAAAACAGCAGCGATAATCAGTGAAAAATACTCCATGGTTTGGCTCCTAATAACTTATTGTTCTTCTAGTTGGTACATGGGCACAACCAGCAAGGTGGTCCCTTCTCGACCGATCACATGGAGTGACTGGTTCGGGGCAATGTGGGAAGATTCATCGCCACACTTGGCTCGCCAAGAGGCTCCTTCATAGAGTACCCGCCCAGCTTGACCAGGAGTGATTGCCGTGAGAGATTGTGCTTCGGTATGACTGAAGTCGATCGCCGATCGTTTGGGCATAAAACGTTGGCTGAGCCAAGCTAGGCCACCGGAAACCATCACCCACAAAAGAATCTGCAGGGCGATGGGAATCGGGACAAACAACACTAATAGGGCAATGCCGATCGCGGCTAAGCCCAGAAAAACTGCGATTAGCGCAGTGGGCACAACTAATTCCACCAGGCACAGGCTAGTGCCGACAATCAGCCACAAAAAACTGGGATGCATGGTTCTGGATTGCTCTTGCAGGAAATTGGCTACCTCTAGCATAGCGATCATGCTCCTAAAGCAGCAACCTGCTCAGGTGTGATTCCAGCATAGATTTCAATGACTATTACTAATAATTTAGCTTTAGGCAATGACTCCTTGCACCAATGTGCCGATCTGACAAAGTAATAATTCCTGCCAAGCTGAGGCAATTAGAGTCAATCCTGTTGGTAAACCGTTTTTTTGAAAGCCGTTAGGAATCGAGATTGCCGACAAATCCAACAGATTCACAAAGTTCGTGTACAGTCCCAAATTACTGTTGAGCTGTAGTGGTGAAGCTTGTACTTCGGCGATCGAATAAATAGTCCCGGTAGTCGGCACAGCCAAAATATCCATTTGCTGCCACTGTTGCTCGGTTTCGCGTCGCAGCTCAGCTAACCGATAAATGGCCTGAAATACTGATACTGCATCATATTGGTCGCCACCTTTAATGATTTCATAAGTAATCGGTTCCATATCCTGAGCGTGATCTACCAAAAAATCCTGTAAACCAACCAATCTTTCTGCTACCCATGGGCTACCGTAAAGCATTTGAGCGGTATCAGCAAAAGGCCGAAAATCTATATTAATAATTTGACATCCCAGTTTAGACAAACGCTCGATACCGGCGTGATAACAATACTCTGCATCCTGATTATCAAAAAAATGCAGGTGTTGAGATGAAGGAATACCAACCCGTAAATTATTTAGAGATTTCAGAGGTGCAGTTAGTTCAACTGGGCTGAATAAAGAAAAGGGATCATTTGGATCGTAGCCACCTGCCACATCTAGTACTGTGGAGGCATCCTCGCAGTTTAAGGCAAAGATAGATACGCAGTCGAGAGTCCGCATAGCGGGCACCAGACCTTTGGTGCTGATATGGCCTCTGGTGGGTTTGAGTCCCACAATATTAGTGAAGGCTGCTGGCACCCGACCAGAACCAGCGGTGTCGGTGCCCAATGAAAAACTGACCATCCCAGTGGCTACTGCTACCCCAGATCCTGAGCTAGAGCCACCGGGAATATATTTATCATCATAGGGATTCCGACAAATGCCATAGGGCGATCGAGTACCCACCAAGCCGGTGGCAAATTGATCCATGTTGGTTTTGCCGATCGGGATGGCTCCGGCGGCGATCAGCTTTTCAATCACGGTCGCCGATCGATTCGGAGTATAAGCAAAGGCCGGACAGCCAGCAGTAGTAGGAATCCCTGCCCAATCCAAATTATCTTTGATCGCAAAGGGAATGCCCCACAAGGGTAAATCTGATCGATCGCTAATCAGTGCCAAAGAATTAGCCAAAGGTGCCAAATAGATCCAAACTGCCGGGTCATTGTATGCGGCGATGTGGGCATAGATTGACTGGAGCACTTGGCTAGGGGTAGTTTCGCCTGTTTGATATTGGTGACGCAGATGATTGATTGCGAGGCTTTGGTCTTGAATCATAGGATTATGTTGCCGTTTCACTCAATCTAATGAATACTTTTAATTATCTGGCAAGAGCATATCAACTTTTACCAACAAAAATTAAGATTTGGTGCTATTGATACAGAGAATCATTGAATTTTTGTTACCATTAATAGATATTACGATACAACCAAGAAATTGAGGTGAACGATATGCGCCCGATGATTTGGCACCCAGAAGCAAAGGACAAGAAAGTTAACGAGTATCTTGATACTATTAACCATGCTCCTTATTTCGGATTAATACTAGGCTCTTTAGGTATCTTTTGCCTATTTACTTTAGTGATTTTGCTTGGAATTTTTTAGCTGTAAAAAACTCGGGAAAATATAATGATTACAGTTGGTGAATATCTATTTCAGCGATTGGAAAGTCTTGGTGTGGGTCATATCTTTGGTGTGCCTGGAGACTACGTGCTGGGCCTCATGGATGTGTTAGAAAAAACGCCGATCGAGTTAGTCTGTAACTGTAATGAACTCAATGCCGGGTATGCGGCTGATGCTTATGCCCGGTTGCGGGGTATAGGGGCTGTTTGTGTCACCTATGGGGTGGGCGGCTTTAGCTTGCTCAATGCGGTGGTGGGTGCCTATGCCGAAAGGGTGCCACTGGTGGTAATTAGTGGTGCGCCCAGTAGTTCGGTGCGGCAGAGTAGCTTGCTTTTGCACCATACCACTGGCGACTACAATTTGCAGTTTTCGGTGATGGAGAAGGTCACTGTGGCGGCAGTTATTCTCTCGGATGCTAGTCAGGCTGCTTATCAAATTGATCGAACTTTGGCCGATTGTCTTCATCACAAACGGCCTGTATATATCGAAATTCCGGTTGATCTAGTCGATCGGCCTTGTCTGCCGCCAGCAATTCATCCGGTGGTGGCTGCGAAGTTAACGAACCCTGACGTGCTGCAAGAAGCTGTGGCAGAAGCAGTGGAGTTGTTGGCCAAAGCCAAGTCTCCGGTGATTTTGGCTGGGGTAGAATTCCATCGCTTTGATCTGGAAGATAAGTTACTAAAGCTATTAGAAACTACTGGGTATCCGATCGCCACCACGATGCTGGGGAAATCTTGTATTTCGGAAATGCACCCGCAGTTTATTGGTAATTATATTGGGGCTTTGAGTCGAGAATATGTGCGGGAGCGCATTGAGGATGCGGACTGCTTACTGTGCCTAGGCGCGATTATGTCAGATATGAATTTGGGTGCATATACAGCTAACTTAGATGACAATAAAATCATCAATGCTAATTCCGAAAAAGTTAAAATTAAGCATCACTTTTATCAGCCTGTTTATTTAGGGGATTTTATTGATGGTTTGATCAAGAATCTGGAGCATCGCGCGGCGGAAACATTGAACATCAAGCCAAGTTCGGCTTCTTTATCGCAAACGTTTACGCCAAAGCCGGAGGCGAAGCTGACTAATGCGCGGTTTTATGAGCGGGTGAATCATTTTCTGGAAGATGAATGGATCGTGATTTCGGATACTGGCGATGCGATTGTAGCGACGATGGATTTGTTGATGCGGGAAAAAAACAATTTTATTGGGCAGGCTTTTTATCTGTCGATCGGTTATTCGATTCCGGCTTGTTTGGGGGCAGCAATGGCTGAGCCGCATCGTCGTCCGATCATTTTTGTGGGGGATGGGGCGTTTCAGATGACGGCGCAGGAGTTATCAACGATTATTCGCCATAAGCTCAATCCGATTATTTTCTTGATTAACAATGATGGTTATACGATCGAGCGGGTAATTAGAGATGGGCCGTACAATGATCTGCAACCATGGAAATATCATCAGCTTCCCCAGGTATTTGGGGAGAGTTGGAGCTGTGAGGTGAAGACGGAAGGGGAGTTGGAGGAGGCACTGGTGCGGGCGAAGGCTAATACTGAGTGTGTTTCTTTTATTGAAATTCATCTCGATCGGTTTGATTGTTCGCAAGGATTAACTCGGTTGGGTCAGGCACTTAACCAATCCTCACTGACTTAAAAGAATTAGATCCTTTTTCAAAACTCGGTCGCACATACCAAAAATATCAATAGATTTTATTGTGGTTGACAAAGGATGAACCCCTTGATAGAGTGAACTCAGCAGTTACATCGCTAATTTAGCATAACAACTCACTTATTTTTTAACTTCTAGGGTTCCGGTCTTTTAATTAAGATGCTGGTCCGAGAGAAGTCGCCAAGCAATTGGTCACACGGCGGGATAAAAGCCCGGGAGGATTAGGCACTGAGGTGCCTCATTTTCCTGGGCTTTTGTCATCGAAACATTTTGAGGAAATATTACAATGACAGAAATTGCTCCACAGCTAATTGCTGTGACCGAAGTGGTGCCCGGTGGTGCTTACTGGTCTGGCGTGATCAAGCGCGGGAATACGCTGCGGATTACTGATTTGGCCGGTTCTCAGGGAGTGGCAATGCTCTGCTACAACGCCGATAACCCGATCGAGCGCCTCAACATTGCCGATACTGCCAAAATTCAATTCAATGCCTTTTTAAGCAAAGGCCGAGTAGTCTACTCCGATATGGGTCGGGTATTGTTTTCGATTACCGAAGATACCAGCGGCTATCATGATTTATTGACCGGCTGTAGTAACGCTGCCAGCAACCAAGCCAAATATGGCGATGGGGATTGGAAAAACTCTCGGGACAACTTTGGCAAAGCCCTGACTCGCTGGGGTTTGGGTCGTGCGGATATCATGCCTAACCTGAATTTGTTTACTCGTATTGCAGTTGCACCAGATGGTCAGACAAAATTTGTAGCAGGCTGCGAGCAACCGGGCAGCTTTATTGATTTCCGTGCCGAAATGAATGTTTTGGTAGTGGTTTCTAACTGCCCCCATGTTCTGCATAGTAGTGATGATTATTTGCCTCAACCAATTCAACTGCAAATTTGGAAATCCCCTGCGCCTGCAACTGACGATCTCTGTCGCACTGCTAATCCCGAAACCGTCCGGGGTTTTATTAATACCGATGCTCTTTTTGCCCAATAACTTTATTTTGAACTATGACTCTCACCCTCGATCCTAGTACAGCTATTTACAACCAAGTTTTGCCCGCTCGCGCTCCTTGGTCGCATGTTTTAAGCGAAGGTCAAACCCTTAGAATCGTCGATTTAGGCGGCAATCAGGCCGTGGATTTTTTGGTGTATAACGCCGATGATCCGACCGAGCGCTATAGTTCCACCGATACGATCGTCCGTCAAGGAAATATTTTTGTTACTACTGGTACTCAATTGCTTTCCAATGAAGGCAATCCTATTATGACCGTGCTACATGATAGCTGTGGTCGTCATGATACTTCTGGTGGAGCCTGTAGCTGCGAAAGTAACTCGGTGCGGTTTGGTTTGGATAAAAAATACCAGCACGCCTGCGTAGAAAACTTCTTGGCAGCCTTGGCACCTCATGGCTTGGGTAAAAGAGATTTGGTCAGCAACATCAATTTTTTCATGAACGTGCCAGTTTCAGACGATGGAAAGTTAGAAATTGTCGATGGTATTTCTGACCCTGGCAGTGTAGTGGAACTACGAGCAGAGATGAATGCTTTGGTGGCTATTTCTAACTGTCCCCAGATGAACAATCCTTGTAATGCTTACAATCCAACGCCGATTCAACTGATTATTTGGGATTGATCGCATGTTTAAGAAAGTTTTGATTGCCAACCGGGGCGAAATTGCTTGTCGAATTATTCGCACGCTCGATCGGCTAAAAATCGCTTCAGTAGCAGTCTATTCCAGCGCCGATGTTCATGCTCAACATGTGCTAACGGCTACTGAAGCCTATGAAATTGGGTCTGCCGCTGCTGCTGATAGTTACTTACGGTTTGATCGAATATTAGAAGTAGCCAAGCAAACTGGCGCGGAAGCTATTCACCCCGGCTATGGTTTTTTGAGCGAAAATGCTGAGTTTGCCGAAGCTTGTGCCCAAGCGAACATTGCATTTATTGGCCCAACTCCGACTCAACTTCGCCAATTTGGCCTGAAGCATACCGCGCGGGAACTAGCGGCTGCTCAAAATCTGCCTTTATTACCGGGCACCTCACTACTAGAGAACTTGTTGACGGCTCAAACAGCAGCAGAATCGATCGGCTATCCAATTATCCTTAAAAGCACCGCTGGAGGTGGTGGCATTGGTCTACAGGTCTGTCTTAATGAAGCTGAATTAAATGCTGGTTTTGAAAAAGTACAACGACTTAGTCAGAGCAACTTTAGCCAGGGTGGAGTTTATTTAGAAAAATACATTGCTACCGCTCGACATATTGAAGTCCAGATTTTTGGCGATGGCCTTGGCCAAGTGATGGCTTTGGGTGAACGAGATTGTTCGGTGCAGCGTCGCAACCAGAAGGTGATCGAAGAAACTCCGGCTCCGGGGATTAGCGATGAATTACGCCAGCAATTAGCAGCCGATGCTGTGCGGTTGGGTGAATCTGTGAACTATCGATCGGCTGGCACTGTAGAGTTCGTCTATGATGTGCAGACCCACCAATATTACTTTCTGGAAGTCAACACCCGCCTGCAAGTAGAGCATGGCGTAACCGAAGAAGTCTGGGACATTGATTTAGTGGAATGGATGGTGCGCCAAGCGGCAGGGGAATCGTTATCTTTGCCTTCACAAAGACCCCAAGGTCATGCCATTCAGGTACGAATTTATGCTGAAGATCCCTACAAAAACTTTCAGCCCAGCGCTGGTATTCTGCATCAAGTCCAGTTTCCGGCAGATGTGCGCTGCGATCGATGGATTAATACTGGCACCGAAATCACCCCTTACTATGATCCACTACTAGCCAAGGTAATTGTACGGGGAGCTGATCGAGCCGATGCCATCAATCAACTCCGGCAAGCTCTGGAATCTAGCAAGATCTATGGTATCGAAACCAATCTAGATTATCTTCAGCAAATCTTAGCTAGTGCCAAATTCATAGCAGCAGATTTGAGTACTCAGTTTTTAACTAATTTTTCTTATCAGCCCCAGTCGATCGAAATCCTCGACCCTGGCACTTACAGCAGTATCCAAGACTACCCCGGTCGGGTGGGCTATTGGGATGTGGGCGTACCGCCTTCCGGGCCAATGGATCATTTGGCGCTGCGCTTAGCTAATAGTTTAGTTAGTAATCCCGAAGGTACAGCGGCTTTTGAGTTCACTGTTACTGGTGCCACTATTCGCTTCCATACGGCGGCAGTGATTTCTTTGACTGGAGCCAAGATGACAACTACAATCGACAATATAGCTATCCCTTATTGGCAAGCAATAGCGATCAAAGCTGGCAGCACCCTGAAGATCAAAGATATCCAGGGTGCTGGCTATCGCAGCTATCTAGCGATTCAAGGTGGTCTAGATGTACCAGACTATTTAGGGAGTAAATCGACTTTTCTGCTCGGTAAATTTGGCGGCCATGCTGGTCGAGCGCTGCGATCGGGGGATGTGATTAAACTCCATCAAACCGGCGGTGATCTTCTTCAGGCAACTATTAATCCGAGTGCTATCCCTGTTTACAGTGATCACTGGGAAATTGGCGTACTCGATGGTCCTCATGCCGCTCCAGATTTTTTCACCGAAGCTGATATCGATATGTTTTTTGGCACCGATTGGCAGGTGCACTACAACTCTACCCGTACCGGCGTGCGGCTGATTGGTCCCAAACCCCAATGGGCAAGAACCGACGGCGGCGAAGCTGGTTTGCATCCTTCCAATATTCATGACAACGCCTACGCGATCGGCTCGATCGATTTCACTGGCGATATGCCGGTAATTTTAGGTCCCGATGGCCCCAGCTTAGGGGGATTTGTCTGTCCGGGGGTAATTGTCCAAGCTGAACTATGGAAAATGGGTCAGCTTAAACCTGGTGATACGGTGCGCTTCCAATCTTGGAGCTGGGCAGAGGCGGTAGCGCGAGAGCTAGCTCAAGATCAAATGGTTACTTGTTTGCAAGCCCAGCCACTGGTGCCGATCACCGGTCAACGCTGTTCGCCAATTCTCCATCAAGATATTGAATCCAAAGTGGTTTATCGTCAAGCCGGGGATAAGTATTTGCTGGTAGAATATGGGGACTTAGTGCTGGATTTAAATCTGCGCTTCCGTGCCCATGTGTTGATGGAATGGTTGAAGGCGGCTTTGCCTAGCGGAGTAATTGATCTCACTCCCGGCATTCGATCGATCCAAGTTCACTATGATAGTCGCCTAATTTCTCAAACAGAATTATTAACTACTTTAATTGCCGCAGAATCTCAGCTCCCAGCTATTACCGAAATTACTGTGGCCAGCCGCATTGTCCACTTACCACTATCTTGGGCAGATCCGGCAACTTTGCTGGCGATCGAGAAATACATGCAGTCTGTACGGCCAGATGCCCCTTGGTGTCCCAGTAATATTGAATTTATCCGCCGCATTAATGGGCTGGATTCAATTCAAGAAGTCTATGACATTGTGTTCAATGCCAGCTATTTGGTTTTAGGCTTGGGTGATGTTTATTTGGGTGCGCCGGTAGCTACCCCGATCGATCCGCGCCAGCGATTAGTCACTACTAAATATAATCCAGCCAGAACTTGGACTCCCGAGAACGCGGTGGGCATTGGTGGCGCTTATCTCTGTGTGTATGGCATGGAAGGTCCTGGTGGCTATCAGTTTGTGGGACGCACGGTGCAAATGTGGAATCGCTTTCAGCGCACTGCCGATTTTACGAATCCTTGGCTGCTGCGGTTTTTTGATCAGATCCGCTTTTATCCGGTTTCGGAGGAAGAGTTGCTTCAGCTCCGAGCCGATTTTTTGGTGGGTAAGTTTCAATTGCAAATCGAGGAAACTACTTTTAGTTTGCAGGAGTATCAGGAATTTTTGGGATCGATCGACGCCGAACTCACGGTCTTCAAAACTAAGCAGCAAAAAGCTTTCAATGAAGAACGAGAACGATGGGCGATCGCTGGCGAATTCACTGAGCCAGAGGAGGTGATGTCACAGCCAGAATTGACTGAAGAGCCTTTACCAGCAGGGGCTGAAGCAGTTTTATCTCATGTCTCGGCGAATGTTTGGCAGCTCTTGGTCGAAACTGGTACGGTGGTTGCTGCTGGCGATCAGTTACTGATTTTGGAGGCGATGAAGATGGAAATACCAGTGGTCGCTGCGGAGTCTGGGGTGGTGGTAGCAGTTTATTGTCAGCCCGGACAAACGGTGGTTGCTGGTCAGCGATTACTGGCGATTACTTGTGGCTGAAATACAAAAAAGAGACTAGATTTATAACAAACAAGACTCATGGACAATCCATTGGTCTTTTCTTCCCACAAGCTCACTACATCTTTTGACCGCATTCTGGGCAGAACTTATGGCTCTCTGGATTTGGGGTATGGCAGTTACCACAAGTTACCGAAGGCCGATCGAACAACCGTTTAGGCTTGGCTAAGCCCATCATGTCTTCGTTGGCAGCCCCGGCTGGCACCATTGGGTAGCAATCTTCATCACGACGGACTTTTACATCCAACAACACCGCTCCTGGGTGTGCCAGCATTGCTTGGATTGCCCCGACTAAATCAGCAGGCTGATCTACAGTAATGCCTTTAATGTTGTAAGCCTGCGCCAACAGCATCAAATCGGGCATTGAAGGAGCCATCTCCGAAGAAGAGTAGTTTTCCTTATAAAAAGTCTTTTGCCACTGGCGCACCATCCCCTGCCAACCATTGTTGATCACCACAATTTTCACTGGCAGTTGGTACTCCATAATAGTGCCCAGCTCCTGCAAGTTCATCTGGAAGCTAGCATCACCACTAATACAAATCACCTGTTCATGTGGTAAGGCAATCTGTGCCCCGATCGCTGCCGGTACTCCATAGCCCATCGTGCCCAAACCAGCACTAGATAACCAGTGACGCGGACGATTATTTAAAAACTGCGCCGCCCACATTTGGTGTTGACCCACATCAGTGGTGTAATAGGCGTTGGGAGCCTGCTTTTGGCATTGCAGAATGGCTTCTTGGGGAGACAGCGAGTCCGGGTAGCTAGGAGCAACTAGGGGGTTGTCTGTGCGCCAAGCATTGATCATTTCCAGCCAGCGATCGGTCTTGGTAGGTCGATCATCCAGCTTCAGTTCTTTGACCCGCTCCAAAATGCCTGTTAAAACCTGCTTTACATCCCCGACGATCGGCAGGTCAGGAGTGCGGTTTTTGCCGACTTCAGCGGGGTCAATATCAATATGAATTACCTTGGCATAGGGCGCAAAGCGATCTTGCTTACCCATTACTCGATCGTCAAACCGGGCACCTAAGGCAATCAACAAGTCACAGTCTGTCACTGCCCAGTTAGCATAGGCGGTGCCGTGCATTCCTAGCATTCCTACCGACAAAGGATGCTCTTCATCAAAAGACCCTTTACCCATCAAAGTAGTCGTAACCGGCATCTGAAAAATTTCTGCCAACCGCTTGATTTCTTCGTGGGCACCAGAAGTGATGGCACCACCGCCCACATATAGCAAGGGCTGCTTACTGTTGGCAATCAGCTCCACTGCTGGATTGATTTGGCGGGAGTTGCCACGGACAGTGGGGCGATAGCCAGCTAGCTTGATGCTCTCTGGTTCGACCGGGAAATACTCAAATTCTTCGCTGCCCACATCTTTTGGAACGTCAATCAGCACAGGGCCAGGGCGACCGGTGCTGGCAATATGAAACGCTTCAGCGACTATCCGAGCCATATCTTTGGGGTCACGAACTACATAAGAATGTTTGACGATCGGCAAGGTAATGCCATAAATATCGGTTTCTTGGAAGCCGTCAGTGCCAATCATGCTGCGCGGCACCTGACCAGTTACTACCACCAAAGGAATCGAATCCATCTGGGCGGTGGCGATGCCGGTGACTAAATTGGTGGCACCGGGGCCAGAGGTGGCAAAACAAACTCCGACTTTGCCGGTCGATCGAGCGTAGCCATCGGCGGCGTGAGCAGCACCCTGTTCATGTCGCACCAAAATATGGGTCAGCCAACCAGCATCTTCTGCTCTTTCGATTTCATCATAAATCGGCAAAATCGCCCCACCAGGATAACCAAAAATATGCTCTACGCCATGGCGACGCAGGCTGTCTAGTAGGGCATAGGCTCCCGTATGACGATGGTTAGGTGCAGGGATTTTGGCAGCAATGGGGGTGGTGGTACTGACAGATATTTGGGAAACCACGGATGATCCTCTGGGAATGGGCTGAGTCGGCAGTAATTAGCTGAACTATTTTAATACTTTTTTTGAGCATGGGACTTACTGAAATGTAGTAGCGCCCAATACACATATTAGGGGAGGTGGGGTGAGATCTGGCGATCTTTTTTCCAGACCCAGAATGTGGTCAGAGATAAAGTCAAAATCATGGCAATCAACACTGCATTTAAACCATATCTATCAGCACAAATTCCCGCCAAGGCTAAGGGCAAACTCAGGGCAATATTTACCACGTTGTTTTCAAAGCCAAATACTTTGCCCCGCATTGATTCTGGTGTTTTTTCTTGAATCAGAGTCTGCATCGGCACTGCCACCAAAGCAGAGCCAAATCCCAATACTACGCTAATCAACAAAGAAGCCCAGCGAATTTTGAAGAGCATATATCCAACTAAGACAAAAGGAATGATCGAAAAACCAATCAGTGGCAGTGGGCGACTGTGTAGACGACTACCCCATTGCCCTAACAACGCGGCACCTATTACCAAGCCCACCCCAGTTGCTGAAACCAAAAAGCCAAACTGTTCGGGCTTAAAGCCAATCTCTTTGCCCAGATTAATCGAAAGTACTTGGAGCGCGGCGATCGTAGAGTACAAAATCACAATTTGAATAATCGCGTTTAGCACCGGGCGGTTGCTTTGCAGATAGCGCAAACCGGCTTTCAGTTCAGGGATCGGGTTAATACTACGATTGCGCGGTCCTTCAGCCGGAACTTCGGCTGAATGCATTAGCTGACAACAGAGCGCCGCTAACAGGTAACTTCCCCCTAGAAACAACACTTTGCCCAGCTCATTGAAATTGGTGCCAATCTGATGTAGCAATGGCTCCCCGATCGCAAACCCCACCGTCACTGAACCTAATTGAGTCACCGTAAACATGGCATTAGCCGTCAGCAAGTTCTCTGGCTCTACTACCGAAGGCAAGATTGATTGTTCGGCAGGCGTAAAAAACTGCGTCACTGTAGAAATTGCAAAAATGACCAGCAGCAGCAGCACAAACTGCTTGGGCAGAAAAACAATCAAGGGTACCAAGGCGGCTCGCAGCAGATTGGAATAGACCATTACCTGCTTTTTGAGATATCGATCGGCAATAATTCCTGCCGCTGCTCCAAAAAAGATCGCTGGTAGAGTATTGGCAATCCAAATAGCTGAACCAGATGAACCAGCTAGTTCAAGGGGTATTAGATAGGTCGGCAGCAGAGAAATCGCTAGTACCATCAAAATTTTGTCGGCCACCTGCGACAAAATTTGCCCCGTCCACAGCCACAGAAACGATCGATTGCGCAACAGTGCTTTAAAACCGCTGGCTGCGACGGGAGTTTTGCTTGGGTTCATAAATGGTAAATGCAGAAAATTCTCTGCTTTAGTGTATCAGTGCCAGAGTTCCCCGACTTACTAAGTTGGGGAACTCTGGCATACACTCCTATTCAGTGGGTTTGAGATTAAAAGGTGCGGGACGAACCTTCACCTGGATATCTTGGCCATTACGACGTAAACCCAATACCATTTCTGCACCAACCTGAGATTTTTCTACCTCATTTTGCACTTCACCAGCACTGGCTACCGGCTGACCATTGACGGCCACAATAATGTCGTTGACTTTCACACCGCCTTGAGCGGCTGGTGAATTGGGGATTATTTTGCCAATCAAAGCGCCCCTGTCTACATCGATCGCCAAACCAGCTTGCGGATCTTCGTTGAGCTGCCTCCGCACATCAGGTGTGAGGGATAGCATCTGCACACCCAAGAATGGATGCTCTACTTTGCCTTTAGCAACTAATTGTGCAGATATTTTTTGCACCTGGTTGATCGGAATGGCAAATCCTAAACCCTGAGC
>JAYSRP010000189.1:0-5665 GCA_043721015.1 Synechococcales cyanobacterium
GCTAAGACGATCGCCCCAATCATGGCCATTAACAGTAATACCGAAGCCAATTCAAAAGGTAATAGAAAGTCGGTGAAAAAATGCTTGGCCAAAGGCACCAAAGATCCTTCGCCGGTGGCTACTTCGGTGGGCATTTGCCAAGGTGTGACTACTGCCACGGCGGAGAGCAGAGTAAACAAGCCAGCACAGACTCCGCCAGTTAACACTTTACCGATCCAAGAGTTTTTGGTGGGAACAAAGTCTTCTCGTTTGTTCACCAACATAATTGCGAATAGGATCAAGACGTTGACCGCACCAACATAAATTAGCACTTGAGCTGCCGAGACAAAATCAGCGTTTAGCAGAATATAGATTCCGGCCATGCTGATAAATACGCCGCCTAACAAAAAGGCCGAATAGACGATATTCCCTAGTAACACTACTCCTAAAGCAGATCCCAGCATCAGAGCTGACAAAATTATAAAGGAAACAAACTGGACACCTTGAGCAATATTCATGTTTTTCTATTTCTCGGCATTGATTTCGGCAGGAGTTTTACCGGCGCGTTGCACGTCGGCGGGCAGATCGTGAGGATCCATTACGCCTTTGGGCAAGTAAGCCAAGCCACGCAGGGGAGTGACCATCGGATCGTTGGTGACTTTGTAAGGCAAGCGACCTAATGCCACACTGTCATAATTTAGCTCATGCCGATCGAAGGTCGCCAGCTCATATTCTTCGGTCATCGATAAACAGTTGGTGGGGCAGTATTCTACGCAGTTGCCACAGAAAATGCAGACTCCAAAGTCGATGCTGTAACTGTCTAATTTCTTCTTCTTGCTGGCTTTGTCAAACTGGTAATCTACCACTGGCAAATTGATCGGGCAAACCCGTACACAAACTTCGCAGGCGATACATTTATCGAACTCAAAGTGAATCCTGCCCCGGAAGCGCTCAGAGGGAATTAGTTTTTCGTATGGATATTGAACTGTAATCGGGCGACGCTGCATGTGGTCGAAGGTGACGGCCATGCCTTGACCGATATATTTGGCAGACTGTACGGCTTCTTTACCGTAGTCTACGACCTGCTTCAAAAAATTCAGCATCTGGGGCAACTCTCCGAGATATTCCTAGATATGGTAACATTTCTGGCGATTTTACAGCGCAAATATGTTGGGATTCGGCTTCGCTCACCCAACATGATCCGCATGTTTTTCAAATAAATCAATTGATGGGATTGATTTCTTGTGGGTGGGTGAGGGTCGTCGAATCCCACCCACAAGAAATCCCGATCGGCAGAGGCTGCCGCCGGGATGGCTTAAATAAGGGATTGCTTTAAAGATAAAACTTAGTAAGCTAAACCCATACTGCGCGTTGTTTCAGCACCCAGATATACCCGAATGCTCAAAAAGTCGGTGGGGCAAGCAGTTTCGCAACGCTTACAGCCAACGCAATCTTCGATGCGCGGGGAGGAGGCTATTTGAGCAGCTTTACAGCCATCCCAAGGAACCATTTCTAGAACATCAAGCGGGCAAGCCCGCACGCACTGGGTGCATCCGATACAAGTATCGTAAATTTTTACTGCATGAGACATATGATATTAAACTCCCAATATGTGAGTCTAGGCACCTAGAAACTCATAATCAATGCTTAGTTTACCTCAGGCTCTGCCGGGTATTAGCTAAATGGGTACATAAGTTAAAGGTTCGTAACGTAATCGGAGTATGGCTCTCAAAGATTACAGACTGTTAAGAATATTTGCTATCGTTCACGAAGTGTTGCCTAAAGCAAATCGCTACTGGTGAGAGAAAAGTCATTTCGCCAAGGCCGGGTCTCTGCTGATTAGTTTTGTGGCCGCGATCGACCAACCAGTTTCTCACCTTCAATCCAGACCAGCATTAGTAAACTAAAGCCAATGCAGATGCCCATTTCTAGCCAGTCCAGGGGATGGGTATTAAAGAAGCTTTGGAATGGTGGAAAGTAGATTAATGAAATCTGGAGCAGGGTAGTGATAGTCACAGCCCAGAGCAAATAGGGGTTAGTGAATGGATTGAGTTCGATCAGGAGCTGACTGTTCGATCGAATTGCCAAGGCATGTCCCATCTGTGCCAAACAGAGCATGGTAAATACCATGGTTTTCCAAGTATCGGGAGACTTAGTATATGTGCTGCCATGGGTATAGTCGTAGGCAATCTTCATCATGATGATGCTCAGGATCGCAAAGACCACCCCGATTCTGATCATATAAGCGCCTAACCCTCGGGCAAAAATGCTTTCTTTGGGGTCAAAAGGAGCGCGCTGCATCACGTTGGGTTCGGGTGGTTCGACGGCTAGCGCTAAGGCTGGTAGCCCATCGGTTACTAGGTTCATCCACAAAATTTGCAGCGGCGAGAGCGGTACGCCGCCTAAGCCTAGCAGCGGGGCAGCGGCGATCGTCAGGATTTCGCCGATGTTGCTGCCCAATATGTATTTAATAAAGCGGCGGATGTTGGTGTAGACTACCCGACCTTCCTCGGTGGCCGCAACGATCGAAGCAAAGTTGTCATCTAGCAAAATCATGTCGCTAGCTTCTTTACTGACATCGGTGCCGGTGATCCCCATGGCAATACCAATGTCGGCTTGTTTGAGTGCTGGGGCATCGTTAACTCCATCACCGGTCATGGCTACTAAGTGGCCGCGCTGACGCAGAGCTTGGACAATGCGCAGCTTGTGTTCGGGGCTGACCCGAGCATAGACATTGGTGTTTTCGACTACTTCTAACAGATCTAGTTCGCTCATGGTGGCCAGCTCGCGACCAGTGATCGCTTTGCTGCCGATCGGAGCCATCCCCAAATCTTCGGCGATCGCTTGGGCAGTCAACTGGTGATCTCCGGTAATCATGACGGTGCGAATGCCCGCAGTCTGACATTTTTTCACGGCATCTCGCACTTCTGGGCGAGGAGCATCTAGCATACCCACTAACCCCAGCCACAGCAAATCGGTTTCGGCGGCATCTTCGCTATGGGGGATCTCATCTCCTTCCCGGTAGGCCAAGCCTAATACTCGCAGTCCTTTGGTGGCTAAGTCATTGTTTTGCTGAATAACTTGCTCCCGCTGTTTACTGGTCATAACTTGAGGCTCGGGGCCAAATACAGCACCGACACAGCGTTCTAAGATCGATTCAGGGGAGCCTTTGACAAAAGTAATATGGCCGTTGGCTTGGGCACAGACTACGCTCATACGCTTGCGATCGCTGTCAAAAGGAAATTCGGCGACTCTGGGTAATGTCGTGATACTAGAAGCCCGATCAATTCCGCCTTTTTCGGCTAAGACTACCATTGCGCCTTCGGTGGGGTCGCCGACGATCTGCCACTGCTCATCGCGCCATTCTAAGATGGCATCGTTACAGAGGGTGCAGCCCCACAGTAAGCGAGTGAGATCGGGGTATAGCGATCGATCAATTTCTTGGCCATCGACTTGAAATTTACCATTGGGTTCGTAGCCCTCTCCGGTAATAGTTAGGTTTTGTTGGAGGGTAGAGACTCGCTGTACTACCATTTTATTTTGAGTAAGGGTGCCGGTTTTGTCAGAGCAAATTGTAGTGACACTACCCAGCGTTTCTACGGCAGGCAGCTTGCGGATGAGGGCGTTGCGCTTAACCATCCGCTGAGTGCCCAGCGCCAGGGTAATCGTGATAACAGCGGGCATACTTTCGGGGACTACTGCTACTGCCATGCTCAAAGAGACTTCTACCAGTTCACGGAATAGCTTGATGTCAAATTTTTGGCTAAGCAAGCTAGGGATCATACCGCCGATAACTACAATAGCTACTAGTCCCAATGAACCCTTAACTAGTACATCGCCCAGTTGCGTAATGCGTTTTTGTAGCGGAGTCGGTTCGTTGACTACCGATTGAATTTGGGCGGCAATGTGCCCTAGCTCGGTATCCATGCCAGTTTTGGTAACTACGGCTTCACCGCGCCCCATTAACACTTCGGTGCCTTGATATAAGCTGTTTACTCGATCGCCTAAATCGGTATCTGCTGCTAAGGTAAGACGAGGATTTTTATTAGAGGCAGTGGCTTCGCCAGTAAGGGCGGCTTCTCTAACTTGCAGGTTGGCGGCAGAAATCAACCGGGCATCGGCGGCTAGTTTTACGCCAGCTTCTACTAAAATAATGTCGCCAGGGACAAGTTCTTTGCCATCTATTTCTGATACGCGACCGTCCCGCCGCACTTTGACTTGAGGCGAGGCCATTTGTTTGAGGGCGGCTAGGGCTTCTTCGGCTTTGCTTTCTTGGAAGTAGCCCATGATGCCGTTTAAAATTACCACCGACAAAATGGCGATCGTGTCTTTAAAGGGAAAGCCTTTGAATTCACCGAGCGACATGCTCCATACATCCATTGCCCCGGAGACAAAGGCCACGAAGATCAGCATTAGCAGCATGATGTTGGTGAACTGGTCTAGCAAGATTTGCCAGCGGCTGCGTCCGGCGGTGGCGACTAGCTCGTTTTTACCGTACTGAATTAGCCGACTTTGGACGGCACTGCTGCTGAGTCCTTGGTCGATGTTGGTTTCTAGCTGGGCAATGGCGCGATCGACATCTAAGGTGTGCCAATCGGTAGAAGTAGCAGGTGGTTTCGAGAGACTAGTCATAGATGTGTGTCTGGTGCAGGGTCAGCGGTTGGTTAATTGATGCCGG
The DNA here is from genome assembly GCA_043721015.1 of Synechococcales cyanobacterium. Taxonomy (GTDB): domain Bacteria; phylum Cyanobacteriota; class Cyanobacteriia; order Cyanobacteriales; family Chamaesiphonaceae; genus JAAFHZ01. The sequence goes on from JAYSRP010000189.1 coordinate 4,658, forward strand.
TCATGAGGTTATTTGGGGATTTTTTAACATAATCTAAAGGTTATGGCGGCAAAAATCCTTGTTTGCATAGACAAAAATCTATTGAATAATGAATAACCTATCGTTATTATGTATGATACTGGCTCTCAGTGCATTTTGACGAAGCATAAAAGTTTAAAAAAACTGGCGATGCGGGTTGCGATCAAAGTTGATAAGATATCATGGATCTACTCAGCCATAAGGGGATTTTTATTATGCTGTCTTCGATCGCCCAAAATTCGCAGCTTAGTTTGCCCGGTGTGACTTGGGAGCAATTTGAATTGCTGGAAGCGGCCTTTGCTGGTATTGGTGGTGTCAGGTTTATTTATTTTGATGGTGTTTTAGAGATTATGACTCCTAGTGCCGATCATGAAGATTACAAAAGTACGATCAGCCTGTTGCTCGAAGCGTACATGAGAAAAAATAGTGTCCGGTTTTATACCAGAGGCAGTGCCACGTTGGGCAATAAATCTCTAGGTGGACAGAAAGAACCTGATGAATCTTATAACTTTGAAGTAAAAAAGCCAATTCCTGATTTGGTGATAGAGGTAATTATAACTAGTGGCACTATTAGTTTGTTACAGCTTTATCAGCGGTTTGGGGTGCCGGAGGTATGGCTCTGGCAAGATGGGGTTCTAGATATTTATTATTTGGAAGTTACAGGTTATCGGTTGATCGATCAAAGTCATTTTCTACCAAAATTAAACCTGGGCGTATTGTCCAAATATATTAACTACCATGATCAATATGATGCCGTGACAGAATTTATCGATGAGCTAAATATTTCATGAATAGTTATTGATTGAGCTGAAATTTATGCCTGCTGTGGATCTGACAAATGATAGTTCTTCTGCTGATAATAGTTGGAGCCATGAGGCGGATGCTTTGTGGCAGCAAGGCGATCGACAGGCAGCAATCAATAAAATATTAGCAGTGATTAATGCCAAACCACCCCAAATTCCTCGATCGGCTGGAATGCAGTTTGTCTAT
>JAYSRP010000190.1:0-13861 GCA_043721015.1 Synechococcales cyanobacterium
CGCTGGCGCAAACCGCTCTAACTCGATCGATCTCCCCACATTAAACGGCGTGCGCGTCCCATCCTGAATCAGATCAGTCGGAGTTGCCACCCCCAACAAACAAAAAGCCAACCGCCCATAGTGCGGCAAATCTGCCCGCAAATTGCAGCAGTACCGAATCCAAGCAAAAAAATCATCGCTATCAAAAGGTAAACTAATCGTACTATCAATTTCATCTACAAACACCACCAAGGGTGCCGTCACATAATTCAGCAGCAGCTCATCCATAAACTCACTCAACCGCTGCACCCAACCCACTTCTGGCCGTGCCTGACAAAACCCATCCAAATCAAAACTTTCCAACTGCAAATCTTGCAAAATTCGGCGCATAATACCCCGATACCACTGATCTGCCGTGATATTTTGCGCCCCAATTCCGGTTAAATCAATCGCGCTGCACTTGACCCCCGCAGCCTGCAACTGCCCCATCACCTGCACCCGCAAACTAGATTTTCCCATTTGTCGCGCAGTCAGCACGTAACAAAAATCTCCCGCCAACAAAGCTTGGTATAACTCTCGATCGGCCTCACGAGAAATATAAGCTGGCGAATCCAAACTTAAACTGCCCCCAACCTGGTATGAAAAAGACATCACTACCCCCTACAAACGTTTACGAAAATAAGACCGATAAAGCTGATTAGCCGGTGCCACCTCATCTCCATGGTACTTAATCAACCCACTATCTTTTAACTGCCGCAGCAAAATATTCGGAATAAACAGCGGCTGATCGCTATGGACAATATTAGCCATCAGCTCCTTTAACTCTGGCTGCTGGGTCAAATACAAAAAATGATGCTGTAAATGATTCCCATACAAACTATCCTCTCGATCGGCAATAGCCAGCAAAGTCTGCAAAATTATCTTTCCTTGCGCCACCTCATGCAGAGCCAGCCGAATTAAATGAGGATGACCCCCCACCAAATTCATTAAACCTGCCACCTGCCGATCTTGCCAATTCAACCCATACAAAGTCACCAGCTCTTGTACCTGCAACGCATTTAACTCCGGCAAATGGACAACTTGCCCCACATTAAACGGCGAACTGTTAATATTGCTAATTTCCTTATACCAAACGTGCAGCAGTACCATTCTCAGCCTGCTCCAGGGTTCATTTTTCTGGTCATGCCAAAAGCGTAACAAGGTCAAAAAATCTTCAAAAATATCTGGATAGCTAAAAATTCGCTCCAGGTTATCTAGACAAAGCAACAGCGGTTGATCAGACTGATTCAGCACATATCGCTCTAAAAAATCAGTGCAGTTATCTTTGCTGCCATATTTCACATTCCAGTGACCGGCAATATCAATTTGCCGATTTAACTGCTTACAAACCTGACGGCATAACCACTGTAACAACTGATCTAAATCTTTTAAAGCCGTTTTATCCACCAACTGTAAATCAATTCGCACCACCCGATAGTTCAAGCCTTGAGCATAGGCCACCAAGCGTTCTAAGCAAGAAGTTTTACCCATTTTCGCCGGGGCTTGAATGCGCAGTAGCCCCGATGGCTGCGAAATCGCTTGCTCACATTGGGCTTGTAGATCGGCATGTTCTGCATAAAATCGTGAACCTAAAGGCACCACCCCGTCCGGAAAATGCAAATCAGCCACAGGTGCAGGCGGATGAGTTAGCTCCCACTTCAAACTATTTAACTGCTGAGAAATCTGCTGCATCGTCAGATTACTCTGATGCTTTTGCACTAGCTGCTCGATCGCCAGCACCAAATTCAAGTCCCGATTCACTTCTGCCGATAAATCTTGGATATCTTTAATCACTGCCGGACTATCTTTAAACACCGCTTCAACTTCGGCGATCGCCCCCGGATTCAATATAAATTCTTCTGGCTGCTCATTAAACCGCTGAGCCAAGCCAGCCGGTAGCTTTTGAGCAATTTTGGTGGTAGCTCTGCCCAGCAAACCAGCGGCTCTCTCCCCCAGCTTTTCGCCATTTTTCTCGATCGCCTTAGTCAGCAATAATGTTAAAACCCAAACAGTCGATGAAACCAGATCCATACCCAAGCCTGCATCAAATTTTTCCAATCCTATCACATTCCCAAGAATCGATTATCCATGGGTTGTTGGTATTAAAATTTAGAGAGACTCAGATTTTAGCTAGTAGAAAGTTGTAACTCATCCCAGCAGCAGCTATAGTAAACCATCGGTTCTCTAGATGCGAAGATAATTCCTATGACGGTTGCTAAGTCATTGCCCCTTTTATCATTACCCGATCATACGCAGTTGCCAGAGTCGGATGGTACGTTTGTGAAAAATTTTCAAGAGCATCCGCAAAGCCTACTGCTTACTAGTTCTATCATCCCAATACTGGAGCTGCTGCATCCTGATGGTCAGTACGCGATCGGGCAAGATTCTGGCATTTATTGGCGGCTAGTTGATCCGCCCGAACGAGGTGCAGAAGCACCTGACTGGTTTTATGTGGCTAATGTCGCTCCTGATTTAGATGGCGCCTATCGTCGCTCTTATGTGATGTGGAAAGAGCTGGTAATTCCGACGATTGCCATTGAGTTTGTTTCGGGCGATGGTTCCGAAGAGCGAGATGCTACTGCGGCTACCGGCGACTCTAAGGCTGGCAAGTTTTGGGTTTATGAGCAAGCAATTCAGATTCCTTTTTATGCAATTTACGAGGTAAGTAAAGCAGCAGTGGAGGTTTATGAGCTGGTGAGTGGTAGATATCAGCGAGTTGCAGCTAATCAGCGAGGACATTATTCGATTGCACCCATGGGTGTGGAGTTGGGAATTTGGCAGGGGGAATATCTCAATCAAAAATTCCCTTGGTTGCGCTGGTGGGACAGTACAGGGAATTTGCTGTTGGCTGGTGATGAGTTAGCTAAGCAAGAGTCTCTACGAGCTGATGATGCGCTTTATCAATTGGCGGAGGAGAAGCAGCGAACTGAACAGCAGAAGCAACGAGCCGATCGATTGGCAGCAAAGCTACGAGAACTGGGAATTGATTCGGAAGATGCTTAGAGGCTGTGAATGCCAAATCGATTAAATTCACTGTTCTATCTCATCATCCCAGCCAAAATTTTTAATAACGAAAGCACTTTTCCCGACAAGGGAAAAGTGCTTTCTTGCTGTTAGATTTTCAGGCGGCGCAAGCTAACGCCATTTTTCACTCCAGGCACCAGTTACATCGAAGCCACCAGGTGCTGGTGTAAATTGAAGTGAGCCATAGCCAAAGCCGTTACAAATAGTGCCAAAGCTAGCGTGACAGATATCACCAGCACCGTAACCATTAAGCCCCTTGGTTCCTAAATGTGAATAGGTAGAACCTGACCATTGACCATTGCCAAACCAGGTGGTGTTTTTTGCCCCTACTTTGAGCATACAGCGCAAGCCATCACCCGATCGACTGCCACCCAGATCAGAAACGCTATATTCATCAAAGTAGCTGCCACAGGTCTTTGGTCGAGAGAGAGGAATATAAGCTACATTTTTGACTCGGATCCACTTTTCATTCCAAGCACCCGTTACCTGAATTTCGGTCGGATTCGACCAAGAGCCACTAGCCAAAGACACCTTTAAGTTATTAGAAAAGTTGTTGTTAATATTTTCGCCATTACCAAAAATATCGGAGGCCGAACCGACTAGGCTTTGACCTCGACCAAAAGCATGGCCGACGTGGCGATAGGTGCTACCTTGCCAATTACCTTCACCATACCAGGCTAGCTGAGGAGTCGTGCGGCGAAGATTTGTATCACTGGGCTTAACGCAGCGAACACCTTGGCCAGACCGCTGATCTAATGGCTTAACGACAAAAGTGAGTAGCTGCGGCCCGCAATTAAACCGAGAGAGTGGGCGAATAGCGGGCAGTCGAAGTTCTGCGTCTTGAGCAGTAGCCGGGGAAATAAAAGCTGCACCAGCAGCGCCTAGTAATAGAAGCCAGCTAACGGGCAGCAAGTTTTTGCGAGACATATAAATACCTCAGATGTTATTATTTTTTAAAGTTTAGAGTTTTCGTTGAATCAATCTTGATGCTTTAAAGACCCTGATACTCTAAAGACAATGACGTGCTAAATTTTGGATTCCAGATAAATTTATTTGTCACTTATGGTATCTGACTTCAGATCAAAATGAAGATATCAATTGTCATCTAATAGGCACAGAAGTAATGCTTATCCATAATGTTCCCAAAATAGATTTTACTGTAAGAAAACTTAAAAGTAAGAAAACTTAAAAACCTAGATCGATCGTCGCTAGCCTTGCTTGCTCAAACACCTCATCATCAGTTTTATCTGACCAGCTATCACAGCCAATCTCTTCATAAAACTGCCGATCGTATGGTCTGGTGCGCACTACTACCGGCATGGGCACCGCATGACCCAGCACTAATGCCTGTTGCTTAGAATCTAGCTTGGCTAACACCGATCGCAGTCCTTGACCACCCGAAACCCCCGTAAAAATTGCGTCAATATCTTTCTCATCATTGATTAGCGCCGTAATCCTTGTACCAATCTGAGACATAATCTCTCGATCGATTCCCGAAGGCCGCTGATCAATCACCAGCAAGGTTACAAAATATTTGCGCATCTCGCGGGCGATCGTGCCAAAAATGGTGCTTTTGGCCACTGCCGGATCTAAAAAGCGGTGAGCTTCTTCGATCACAATCATCAACTGCTGGGGTTTATCAGCCTGATTTTTACTTTGCAAATAGCGTTCGGCCTTTTCTACATAGCGCTCATGAATCCGCCTAGTGATCATGTTTGTCACCAGCATATAAGAAAGCATATCGGTCTGATTACCAAACTCAATCACGATACTTTTACCAGCATCGATGTTTTTCAACATTTGCTCAATAAAGTTCTGGCGGCTGCTGGGCTTCATATACTTCAACTTTTGTAAGCGCAACAGCTTGCGCTGCAAGGCCATAATCGAACTCATATTGCCGCGCTTTTCTTCACAGAACATTTTGATATCTTCGTTGGTCATATCCAACAGCTCAGAAATCCAGCGATCGTGGAATTCTCCGTAGAGAATATTGGCGTTGTCGATACTGGCTTCTGAGAGATCTAATTCTCGCCCGACTAACCGAATATCTTCGACTTCGATTTGATCGTAGTTCAAAAATAGCTCCTGAGCATCACGGATGCCCCGTCGCCGACTAGATTCTGGGTCTAAAGTGTAAACCACTACATCATTGGGGAACAGTTGACGCAGCCCCTTGACCGTGGCACTATTTTTGCCTTCAGATACAGCTTCCCAACCATATTCGGAGTGCATATCAAAAATCAAATTCACCGCTGCTTTTTTGCGAATTACTCCGGCCAACAGCAAGCGAGTAAGAAAAGATTTCCCGGTTCCCGATTTCCCAAAAATCCCGTTGCTCCGCTCCACAAAGCGATGTAGGTTTAAACACACCGGCACATCTACATCTAACGGCTGCCCGATCGAGAAGTTACAGCGGTGAGGATCATCTTCCCAACCGAAGATCTGGCGAAAATTTTGCTCACTGGCATCAAAAACCTGACTGAAGTGGCTGGGAATAGTCTTGACCGGCAATAGCTCTAATTCTGCGCTGCTGTTGGCCTGATAAGAAGCTAGGACGGCCTGTAATTCGTCATCAATGCCTACAACTTTACTTTTTCTCTTTTTAGCCGCTGCTTCTATCACCCGCAAGAGCATTAGCATGGGGGCTAAGTTTACAGTGCTATAGGTAGTGCTACCCGAGAGAACAGCTTGTAAAAAGTCATCATGAGGATCGGGAGGATGAACTAAAATTCGATCGCTGGTTGTACCTAAGCTGACATCGGTGAGTAGGCAAAAAAAGTCATATTTGTGGCCATGGACTACCAAAAATTTGCCAACCCGCATGTCTTCCACCGAAATGCCGGGGTAAAGTTTGACATCTAATCCTCCAGTAAGAGAGCCTTGAATGACGGTGCCAAGCGGTTTGTCCATGGTAGAAATGCTATTAATAAAGGCAGTTCTCTTACCGATGCAGTGGGAGTAAGAGATTGCAGAGATTTTAGCACTCTGTTAGGAGGATTGGCGCAATTCCTCAGCTTAGACAGCAGAAGCATCACACTGACCCGATAGGAAGATGTCAAAGTCCTAGTCTTTCTAGGTTCTTGGTTTTGACGAAACGAAGGGATAGGAGTCGTGCATAGGCAGTTAACCAATCACTAATCAGTAACTTGGAAATCATTGGCACTTAGGTTCACCACTCCATCTAGCTTCGCAAAAATTGCTGTAGTACCAAACGGTCTATAGGTCAAACTATTGTCGGCGGTATTATAAACAATCACCGCATTGCTTTGCCCAACGGCTTCGATGCCGGTTACGATCGCAAAATCTGTAGTTGTACTAAACCCAGCACCTTTCAGACTCTGCAAACCACCAAAGGCTGCTTTGCTTAAGCTAATTTTATCGACTCCCACCTCAAAATCAGCGATTTTATCGGCCTGAGCGGTCAAAGTACTAGTAGAAGCGTAAGGGACAAAGAGGTCTTTACCAAAACCACCAGTTAAGGTATCTAGGCCATCATCTCCAAACAGGGTATCATCTCCAGCAGCTCCCACTAACCAGTCATTGCCGTAGCCACCATTAATACTATCGTTGCCTTCGCCTCCATCTAATCGATCATCGTCATTAGCGCCATAGAGAGCGTCATTGCCCAAGCCACCTACCAAAGAATCATTACCGTTTTCACCATCTAAAATATCGTCACCAGCATTTCCCTGAAGAGTATCAACACCATCACCGCCATACAAGGTATCATTGCCCTCATCACCACTAAATAAATCATTGCCAGCATCACCGATCAATAGATCGCCATCTTCTCCACCTAGCAAGGTGTCATCGCCGTAGCCACCGTGTAAATAATCTGCCCCTTGACCACCTAGCAATAAATCATTCCCATTAGCGCCATAGAGTCGATCGGCTCCAGCCTCACCCAAAATAGTATCGTTACCATTCTCTCCATCGATCGTGTCGTTACCATAACCGCCCCAGACTGTATCATCACCCCCACCAGCTCTAAATAAATCATTACCGCGCCCGCCAGCTAAATGATCGTTGTTTTCGCTGCCGACAGCAAGGCGATCGATCGGCAGATCACCAGCACTGAAGTAGCGGGAAAGCTTGGCCTGACCAGTGATCGTTGCGCCAACGCTCAAAATATCGCTGTTAGCCTGAATAGCCAAGATACCTGCACTGCTATCGATGCGCAGACTGCCGCCATCACCAAAGCTATTATCCAAGGCACCATTAGAGTTGTAACGGAGTAAGAAAGGTTCATTGTTAGCAAAGCCCCCTGGTAGAGCAGTACTGTCTCGGCCAGAAACTAATATTTTATTGTCAGGCTGCACTACAAAACTACTTTGACCAGAAGTAAAGCGCCAGTCAATTAAGCCAGTATTTACCACTCCATTGGTGCCAAAGCCTTGATCTAGAGAGCCATTGCTGTTGTACTTAACCAGCAGAGTAGTGCCTGTCCCCGGTGCTAACAATTCGTTGGCACCAGTTAAAATCAACTGACCGTTGGCAGCGGTGGTAATTCCTGTTACCCGAAAATCTGGTAGCTCTGTTCCGATCACGGTGCCATTATTACCAAAAGTCCGATCGAGGGTGCCATCAAGGTTGTAGCGGCTTAGCACCAACGAAAAATTGTTGCCCGAAAGATCGAAGATAGCAGAGCTAGCAATGTAGTCGGCTGTCACAATTTTGTTGCCTTGCGGGGTGGCAAAGCTGCGCAGCCCTGCAATATTATTCACACTGCTTGGGGCTTCTAAATTGGCAATAAATTGTAAGGTGCCATTAGACTCGTAGCGGTAGATATTATTGCTACCCAGTGCAATAATAGATCCGTCTGGCTGAATAGATAATAAATTGCTGCCTGCACTGGTTACAGCACTAGAAAATCTGGCATTTTGGCTAAAAGCCTGATCGATCGAGCCATCAGGATTTAATCGAGACAGAGCGGACTGTTGCAGAAAGGAAGGCATGGGCAGTAGAGTGCGATCTTGGCCAGTAGCTACAATAATGCTGCCGTTAGGCTGAATGGCTAAGGCCGTGACGGTGTTGACTGGCGACAAGGTAAGGCTGCTGAGTAGAATCTGACCATTGCTGCCAAAACTACCGTCGATCGAGCCATTGACGTTGTAACGAGCTAAAGAAGTTTGATCGGCAACAATTACTTTGCTATCTGGTTGTACTAGGCCAAGTTTGGGAAGAAATGTATTGGCCAGACTAACGGCACCAAATTGAGGATCGATATCGCCAGCGGTCATAAAATTTTGCCCCAAGAGCAGTAATAAAGACTAAAACTAGCCTACATCTTACGTTCAAGTTGTGGCATCCCTCGAAATGCTGAAGATTAACCCAGAAAAAGGGCGCTAAAATTCAGCATTTGACGCATCACCAGCGCATGGAGGACTCGGTTTGGGGATAAATCAAGATTTTGGAGGTGTCTGAGGTAGGTCTGGTAGCTTTGTCGAGATTCTTAATATGATATCGCTGAAAAGAAATGTTACCTTGTAAATAGGGCATACCAAAAGATGCCAACCGCCTCCTGTCTAGATCTGATGCCCTGCTACCAAACCACTTGAGGTGCGGATGACCACTAAGAAAAAAGTTAAGAAGCGCAATTTTTCTAGTTTCACTTATGCTGATGCTTACCAACAACTGGGCATTAAGGCGATCAAACCTTGGGTAATTACTGCTCTACCCCAGGCTCCTAGCCAGTTTTTTCATCAGCGGATGGAGAGACTATCGGAGCTTTTTGATCTGTCGAATTATGAAGAATCTAAGAAGCTAATTATTGATGCTATTTGTGAAGAGGCCATTTATGGCTTAGACTATCTCAAAATTTGGAAGGGAGCCAAAATTGAGAGTGATTGCCTGACGGGTCACGCTGACTATGTAATCGCGGAGCGCAAAGACTACTTCGATCGACCGTTGCTTTGTGTAATTGAGGCCAAAAAAGATGATTTTGAGCAGGGGCTAGCCCAGTGTTTGGTAGAAATGCAGGCTTGTCAGTGGCAAAACCGCCAGCCTGATGGCCATACAGAGCCGATCGCCTCTGATGCTGATACTTTTGGGATTATTAGTAATGGTAGCACTTGGCGCTTTTGTAAGCTGATGTCTAATGGCAAGGTCTGTCAGACCGGAGATTATTCAACGACGATGATGGATGTGCTGCTGGGGCAACTGCGCTATGTTTTCACAGAGTGTAATCAGATTATGGTCGATCGAGATAACCTCAAGCTTAGCTGAAGATTCTCTCGATATTGCCAGAGAGAGATCATTTCATCTCATTTACATCTGTGGATAAATCAATATTTTGTAGGTATCTGGGGTGGGTTGGGTTGCTTGAGATACAGCTTTATCGAGATCTTTGAGGTGATATCGATCGCTGATTAAAGCGTTTACATCAATGCGCTGATTGAACACAATATCTTGCGCCAGGTTTTGTACCCGATACGAAGAACTATAGCTACCCATCAGGTCAATTTCTCGTTGATACAACACGTTGGGGTTCAGCGGAATATTCACTTCATCGGGGAACTCTGCAAAAAACAGAATTTTGCCACCTTTACGAGTACAGTCCAGAGCTTGGAAAAAAGCCTTATCACTGGGGACAGCTAAGATGCTAATATCTACGCCCATGTCACCAGTCAAAGCATGAATCTTAGCTTGCAAATCAGGATCGGTAGCCAGGAAAGCCGCTTCGGCACCAACGGCCAAAGCTTTTTCTACCCGACTCGGAATCAGATCAGTAGTAATCGCCCGACCGCCTAAGTACTTGACCAGCATGGCAAACATTAAGCCGATCGGGCCTGCTCCAGTAATTAGCACCGTATTCCCAGCTTGGATATTGGCCTTTTTGACCGCCTTCAAACAGCAGTTAGTTGGCTCTACAAAGCTGGCTTGGTCGAAAGTAATATTGTCAGGAATCTTAATCAGCCCGCCATTTTCTACGATATGCCCTGGCACCTTTACATAGTCGGCAAAACCGCCGCCGCTCGGAGTAAAGCCCGCTGTGGTGGTGACTTTTTTGTACACGTCACACATCGAAAAATTTTCGTTGAGGCAATAATTGCAGTGCATACAAGGAATATGGTGCATCACCACCACCCGCTGGCCTACTTGCCAGTTTTTTACAGCGCTGCCCACTTGAGAAATTGTCCCGGCAGTTTCGTGACCAAAAATTCGCGGTGGATCTAAGAGCGGGTAGCGAATTTTTTTGATGTCCGATTGACAGAGTCCAACAACTCCTACTGCTACTAGCACTTCGTCAGCAGCCACTTCAGGCGTAGGGACTTCTTCGTAACTGAGTTGGTTTACGCCGCGAAATACTTGTGCTTTCATAATAATTTAAAATAAATTTGATTACTCAAGTAAATTGTAATCGAAGGTGGCTTCAGGTTCGATATTGAGAGACTCTCCTCTGAAACCGTTGCAAAAGTTGGTTGCTAGCTGAAAAATTCTCAGTTGTGACCTCAGTTATCGGTTAGTCGCTTTGGGTCATTGATTTGGAATCAAACAAACAACTGATTGATCGCCACGCTAAACCCTGGTAACAAAGAAGAAGTCAAAGTATCACCAGCCAGCAGGGTCGCAAAAATTTGTAGTTGTGCATCAGTCCGTCGATAGACTTCTAGGGTCTGCATCTGCCAATTAATAATCCAATACTCCTGCACCCCATAACGAGAGTACAGCTTTAGCTTAACACTCCGATCTCGGTGTTCATTTTGCTTACCAGCAGACAAAATTTCATAGCTCTCCTGCAATAATTTCATGTCTAGTCCAGCCACCATCGTCTGGCATCACTGCGAGGTCGGCGGTTGTCCAAGCGAGAGAATTGGCAATCATTTGGTTTCACGAGTGAGGCTTAATATTTTCATATTATAGGATATCAGCGCTTGTCCTCTGTGAGTCTAACGCCCCAGCCACAAGACGATCGACCACATTAAAAACTTTCATTGATCGATTACGGTCTGGTCGGCACTCTTGGGGAAACTGTGGTAAACATGTTAAGAGAGTCGATGTTTCTACAAAAATTCTTATGACCAGTGGCAATTTAACCGCAGAACGCTCTCTGCCAGAAATATCTCTGTTCACCATGATCCGCTTAGGTTTGTTTCAAATTGCCCTAGGCATGATGTCGGTGCTGATTTTTGGGGTGCTGAATCGGATTCTCATCAAAGAACTCAATGTCCCTGGGACGATCGCCACCATGGTATTAGCCATGACTCTGTTTGTGGCTCCGGCGCGGGTGTGGTTTGGTCAGATGTCTGATACTAGGCTGCTTTTTGGTCATTATCGTACTGGCTATATCTGGGCAGGTGCAGCGAGCCTGTCGGTGATCGTAATTTTGGCTGTACAGGTGATGTGGAAGCTGGGTGACAACGTGCGAGCATTGGGCAGCAGTGATTGGACTGTGGCGACCTATGGTTGGGCGCTGTTGCTGGGGCTGATTTTTGGCTGCTACGGTTTGGCGGTGAGTGCTAGCTCTACTCCTTTTGCGACTTTGTTAGTGGATGTGACCGAGGAAGATAATCGATCGAAGATTGTGTCGATCGATTGGTCAATGCTTTTAGTCGGGGTAATTATTGGAGCCGTTACTATCAAGGTCGCTTTAAAGCCGCTGGAATTTAATGCTTCGATCGAAAATGTCAAAGAGCAAATCGATCGACTGTTTCTCTTTGTGCCTCTTGTGGTTTGTACTCTGGCAGTCATCGCTACTTGGGGCGTAGAAAAAAAATATTCGCGCTTTGCCCAACGACAAAAAACAGACCAAAACCCCGCAGAATCGGGGATGGGGCTAAAGAGAGCTTGGCGAATTCTAAATACCAGTCGGCAGACCAAGATATTTTTCACTTTTTTGGTGTTTATGACTTTGGGGCTGTTTATGCAAGATGCCGTGCTAGAAACCTATGGTGGTCAGGTATTTGGCATGTCGATCGGAGAAACTGCTCTGCTCAATGCTTATTTTGGTTCTGGGACAGTAATTGGCTTATTGGTAACAGGATTTTTGCTGGTTCCTAAAATAGGCAAGCAGCGCAGCGCCCGGTGGGGCTGTAGTCTGGTGGCTTTTTCCATGCTGTGGGTGATTGCGGCTGGTTTTACTCAGAAGGTGATTTTTCTGAAAATGGCACTGCTGTTTTTTGGACTATTTTCGGGTGTCGTCACCACTAGTGCGCTAACTTTAATGCTAGACCTCACTTTGCCCGAGACAGCAGGGACATTTATTGGGGCTTGGGGGCTATCTCAGGCTTTGGCTAAGGGGATTTCGACTATTTTGGGTGGAGTATTACTCGATATTGGCAAGAAGATTTTTGGGGCAACTGATGTAGCTTCTAATAGCTTGGTGTTAGCCTACGGATTGGTGTTTGCCTTGCAAGCAGTGGTCATGCTAGTAGCCATTAGGTTGTTGGGAAGAGTAAATATTAACGAGTTTAAAGTTGCTGGCGCAGAAGCCGTAAAAGCAGCGATCGAGCTGGGGGATTAGGTATTTATAGTAGATTTTAGAATCTTTTAATCTTTAGCGATCGAAGTAGGATTCACCAAAAAATCTGCGGCCTGCACTGCTGCCGCCACAGATATCTGAATTGGCGTAAGAGTTACCAAGCCATCAGTCACAAAAAAGTCTCGCACAGTCACTCGATCGCCGGTGTTAAACAAAGTCTCATAAAACACCTCCTTAATACCCGCCGAAATAATCAGCTTCAAACAAGCCAAGCAGGGTTCTAAAGTCACGTAAATAGCCGCGCCCTCGGTGCGAATGCCATGTTTGGCCGCCTGAGCAATGGCATTAGCCTCGGCGTGGATCGATCGAGAGGGCAAATTATTATCGGTGCATTTTTGCAATCCCTCATAGCAAAAGCCCTGGGCTGTGCAGTGGGGCGAACCGGGCGGAGAGCCATTATAACCAGTGGCCAATATCTGCCGATGCTTAACGATAACCGCACCTACTGGGAAAGCCAAGCAGGTCGATCGCACTGCGGAGAGCTTGGCAATCATCATGAAATATTCATCCCAGGTGGGGCGGGTGTGGATCTCGTTCACGGCGGTTCTTTGCAGGTCGATCGCAATTTTAATGCAAATTGATTGTACACAATCATTGTCCCGCCAAACTATTTGGTTGGCAGAGCCATATCAGATAACTTGGAGCGATCCCAGCCATTTTTGAACAGCTTTTTAGAGTCATCATTCACTTCCGCAGCCCTGGCTGCTAAAGCACTGAGCTGATCTACCGGACGATCTTGATAGCTATCACTAGTCGCCATATATTTTTTATACAGTTTTAATCCGGGTAGCTCTACCGTGAACTCGACTGGAATACGATAAGTTTTAGCCGGATATTTTTCTCTAATTGCAGTGATTGATTGATAATAACGGTGAAACTCTTTGACCGTAGCTAACAAATCTTGGAATTTGGCATAAGATGCCTGATAGCGCCTTTTGAGTCCGATAAACTGTAAGACTTTACGGTGAGTATCTGGAGAGTTGGCTTCTTCTTTTAAATCTAGCACTGCACCGATTTTTTCAAAAGCATTAGATTTTTCTAACACCATTAGCATCAAGCCATCTAAATCTACTAAATTTTTGCCATCTAGCCGATCAATCGAATCGCCAATTTTGCCAATTATCGAATAGTCTGACATGTGATTTTTCTTGAACAGTCGCAGCAGCTCTACCCCAAAATCATTTTCTGAAACCTTGACTACTTCTGAAGCATAGGTGGCGATCGCCGCTCGGCCTTCTTCAGTTTTAAGTTCGCCGCAAACGGCCTCAGCTTTGCGTAATATTTTCTTTCTTAATTCAATTCTATCTATTTCTTCTTTGTTTAAATAATGAGTAACAT
>JAYSRP010000191.1:0-5662 GCA_043721015.1 Synechococcales cyanobacterium
GACAAGAAGTTAACCATTGGGAGAGTTGAGCTAAATAATCACTTTTCATCATAGCCTGAGATGCTTTGACAATTTGTGAATTGAGTTATGAGGTGCTAAAAGCAAGCGCCCCGCTATGATATTGGGGAAGTTTTGCGCAGCCGCCTACCATGCAACCAGTCACCCAGAAAGTTGAAGACCTCACCGTTCAGACCTACCCAGATCTCACCACTCTTATTGAACATACTGTTGATCGATTACACCAATACCTCCAGCAAAAAATTGCTCAGCAAGGCCAAGCCACGATCATTTTGGCCTCTGGTAGCTCCTATACTCAGTTTCTCAAAACTTTTACTGCCAATCAACAGCTTGACTGGTCAAAAATTACCTGCTTTCATTTGGATGAATACCTAGGCATTGAGGCCAATCATCCCGCCAGTTTTCAGCGCTACATGCGCGACTTGGTAGCCGATCGAGTACCCCTAAAAAAATTCCATTTCCTCGACAGCGGCACCCTGCAACCAATCCAAGAATGTCGTCGCTATGGTGCTTTACTGGCCGCCCAGCCGATCGATCTCTGCTTATTGGGCATAGGAGACAACGGCCATATTGCTTTTAACGACCCATTAGTTGCCGATTTCACCGACCCCGAACCAGTCAAAATCGTCAAACTAGCCGAAAAATCTCGCCAGCAGCAAGTAGATGTAGGTTTTTTTTCTGACATTGCCCAAGTGCCTCAATATGCCATGACCATGACTATTCCTAGCATTTGTCGGGCAGAGCAGATTTATTGTTTGGCTACTGGTCAGCGCAAAGCCAATATTGTGAGCCAATTTTTACGGGAGCCGATCGCCCCCAGTTTACCCGCTACTATCCTGCGTAGACAGTCCCAGGCTACACTTCTGTTAGACACAGCAGCGGCTAGTTTGCTTTAGTTTTAACCCAATTAATTTTAAACACAGGTTTTCTTGTCATGATTAATCGACTTTCTCGCGCAGCTCGCTTTTGCACCATACAGTTATCAGTGCCCTTATTAGCGGGCTTGGCTGTTACTGGATTGGTTCTGGGTGTGAAAGAACTGGGCTGGCTGCAACAGCGTGAATTAGATGCTTATGATCAGGCGACCCGCTTGATGCCTGCCGAACCTCTAGACCCGCGCATTTTAGTGGTGTTGATCACCACCAAAGACATCAGCAAATATGGCGTGCCAGTTCCTGACCCCATTATCAACAAGGCTTTGCAAAAGCTGATTGATGGTAACGCCGCCGTAATTGGGGTGGATTTAATTAAAGATGTCACCAAAGGTGATTTACTCGAAACCTTCAAAGCAGACAACCAGGTAATTGCCATTTGTAGCCACGGTGGGAAATCGGAGCAAACCATCAAAAGTCCTCCCGGCATGGATAGCGAAGACTTTTTAGGGAAAGTGGGCTTTGCTGATTTGCCCGTTGATCCTGATGGGGTAGTGCGCAGGGCTTCGTTGTTAATTGGTGGCACCGATCCTAACTCGGGCTGTTTGGCACAATACTCCTTAGCCGAAAATATGGCAAATCATTATTTGGAGGATATTCATAAAAAGCAGTCGGGCTTGGATGAAGCTTCCCGGCTGTATAAGAGTGGTGAACGAGCGATTCCTAACTTGGCAGCTAATTTTGGGGGCTATCAAAAAACCGAAACTGCCGGATACCCGATTATGCTGAAGTATCGTCGATCGGATAAAGCTTTTGAAACAGTGACGCTCAGCGATGTTTTAGATGACAAAGTTAAAGATATCAAAGATCGCATTGTGCTAGTGGGCGCAGATTACAAAATAGGTGGTGGGGATAAAGACAGCATTCGCACCCCTTTTAGCCCCAATGGAGCCGAAGATCAAAAAATGCTAGGGGTGAGAGTCCATGCTCAAGTCACCAGCCAACTGATCAGTGCAGTGTTAGATAAGCGTCCTTTGATTAGAGCTTGGTCAGAACCAACTGAAGGACTGTGGCTTTTTGGTTGGTCGTTGCTGGGGGGGAGCTTGGCTTGGTTTGTGCGCCATCCTGGTAAATTGTTGGGTTCACTGACCTTAGCAGGGGCTGGATCGATCGGGGCTTTTGGCTTATTGTTTGCCAACTCGGTGTGGATTCCGGTGCTTTCGCCCCTGCTGGGTTTGGGTGGTGCGGCTTTGGCGGCCTATGGCTGGCGGAACTATGGGATCGATCGAGAGCAGCAAAAAATGCAGGCGCTTTCGCGGAATCAAGAGCAGACGATCGAAGCTCTTAAACAAATTTTGAGTCAGCAGCCGATTACCGGCATCCCTACTCAGAACATGCCCCCACCAATGCCAGCGACTACGGCTATTCCTGAGCAGCGATTGTTGGGCGATCGCTATCAAACTATCAATATCTTAGGCGCAGGGGGTTTTGCCACCACTTATTTAGCCGAAGATAACAAGAAGCCCAGTAAGCCCCGCTGTGCGATTAAGCACCTCACTCCGGCCCGCCGCGATGCGGCCTTTGTGGATATGGCACGGCGCTTGTTTAACACCGAAGCGGCTATTTTGGAGCGGCTGGGTAATCATGAACAGATCCCTAATTTGCTGGCTTACTTTGAGCAAAATGGTGAGTTCTACCTGGTACAAGAGCTAATTGAGGGCAAGTGTCTAGATGAAGAACTAGATGACACTGCCGAGCCTTGGACTGAAGCAAAAGTGGTGAATTTATTGCAACAAATGCTGCCAGTTCTAGAATATATCCACGAACGGGGAGTAATTCACCGAGATATTAAGCCCAGCAATATTATCCGCCGTAGCAAAGATAACGTGTTTGTGTTGATCGATTTTGGGGCGGTGAAAGAGATTAATCCTCAGCTCCCCGATGCCAACACGATCGCCATTGGCACCCGAGGCTACACTCCTGCCGAGCAATATGCTGGATTCCCGCGCTTTGCTAGCGATGTTTATGCTCTGGGGACGATCGCTATTGAGGCTGCTACTAAAACTAACCCCCGCGAAATCCCCCAAAATGAAAAAACCGGCGGCTTAGACTGGGAAGATTTGGCACCGATCAGTCCTGAACTAAAGGCAATCATTAACAAAATGGTGGCCTATCAATATCAGCAGCGCTATCAAAGAGCCGCTGATGTACTGCCAGATTTAGAAGCAATGTTACATGCTAAAACCACCGATTCATAACCTTTACCCAGCTAGTATTTATAAAATGTAGTCGGCTAAATGTCTGAAGATATAAAGAAAAAAGTTCTCAGCACTTCCCGTAAGAGGAAAAGCAGTGCTAAAATCTGTTATCAAATAATATTTCGATAACAGGAAGATAATCATGGCCGCAGCACAAAGTAGCATTATTGGCGATTTTAAAAACTTTATAATGAAAGGCAACGTGCTGGATCTGGCCGTTGCTGTAATCTTGGGTGGAGCATTTGCCAAGATTATCGAATCTTTGATCAAAGACATCATCACTCCCGCAGTTTTATCTCCACTTTTGGCAAATTTACCTGTTAAGGACATTAACTTGCTTGAGTACAATGGCATTAAGTATGGATTATTCATCTCCGCTTTGATCAATTTTCTTCTGATTGCAGCGGTAATTTTCTTAATGGTTAGAAGCTTTGAAACTGCTAAGAAAAAAATGTCTCGTCAAGAAGCAATGGCTGCTGAATCCCCTGCTGATCCGATCGCAGTTCAACAACAACTAATTAGCTCGATCGATCGTTTAAATACCACGGTTTCTCAAAAGATCTAGTTCTAAGATGTGGGTATCAACTCAACGCGGGACAAAGACTTCAAAGATAGCATTGAAAGACCCTCATCCCCCAACCCCTTCTCCCAAAGCGGGAGAAGGGGAGCCGGAGCGCAAAGCGAAGTCTCTTGCTCCCTCTCCCCTTGTGGGAGAGGGCTGGGGTGAGGGGTACTCAAAATGTTCCGGCTCGAATGCGGTGCAAGTGATTGTTGCCTAGCAAGGCTTAGAGCTACTTAAATTCATTTCATCCGAGGCGAAACTGTCATAGACTAAAAAGCCCTGCGATTGCAGGGCTTTTTGTGTGGCCTAAATCTAAGCTTCGGTCAGCACCAAAGAAGGCTGCCAAACTTTGCCATCTAGCGCCATCTGCTCAATATCGATCGCCAGCCTTAGAGCTTTGAGAGCCTGTTCTCCACCCACCGAAGGCTGATTGCCACAGCGCACGCAGTTTACAAAATGCTCTAGCTCGGCGTACAGCGGCTCAACGCTGCTGGTATAGACCTTTTCGATCAAACCATCTTGACGATACAGACCCTGCTGAAAATCGTTGAACTTGTCTCCGTTGTGGCGGTGGATCGAGATCTCGTTGTTCAAGAAATTGGCGCGGGTCAAAGAATGACTGCAATGAGCATCAATACTGCGGGTTTTACGATGAGTTACTTTACTGGCCGTTAAGGTGGCCACCACACCATTAGCAAAGCCCAAAGTAGCTGTTACATAGTCTAAGTATTTAGAAGACTCTCCGCTGCGGCTGCCGCTGGCAGTGAGGCCAACTACCGGAGACCCGGCTAGCTCCATTAATAAGTCGATGTCATGAATCATTAAGTCTAAGACCACCGATACATCATTGGCGCGGTTACTGTAAGGACTCATCCGATGGGCTTCTAAGGCCAAGACGCGCTCGGTTTTTAGTACCTGGCTGAGTTCTTGGAAGACCGGGTTGAAGCGCTCAATGTGACCAACTTGTAAAATCGACTGGCTTTCAGCGGCAGCATTGACTAGCTGCTCTGCTTCTTCGATCGTGGCCGCGATCGGCTTTTCGATCAGCACATGTATGCCTGCTTTCAGGCAGGCAATTCCTACTTCGTAGTGCAGACGAGTAGGCACCGCGATACATACCGCATCGACGTGCTGAATTAGTTCCCGAAAATCTTCAAAAAAACGGGCTCGGTACTTACTAGCAGTTTCCAGACCCTGTTCGACATTTACATCGGCAATACCGACGAATTTGACATCTTTAATTAGACTGAGTACTCGGGCATGGTGTTGACCCATATTCCCGACCCCGATTAAACCGACTCGCAGCAATTGCCTTGGTGCCTGAGCGGGCAGGGCAGTTTCCTGTACTTTGTTTGCCGACATATTGTATTTCACCTGAATCTACTCCTCCACCGCAGAGTGGTTAACAGTGGTCAATTTGCCGGAGATTAAGAATGCCTCTACGCCAATGAGAGTAAAAACTATCATGTGCTAAGTCATACAACAATCACTGCACAAATGTGACTTGAAGTGTTAGCCATCTGTTGCCAGATACTACCACAATTGCCTTTACATTCAGGGACAGTCAGACTGAATTTATGTTCCAGTAGACCGGGATGAATTGGTGCTGACTAGTGCTTGAATTGTTTAAAAGTGTTAAGTAGTGTCACTTAATTGTAACTGATTATTTCCGGTGCAAGCACAGCTATTCTCTATTAATATTGACTCTCCTGCGCTTTTTCACTTATGCCCAAAGCTGTTATTTTGCTCTCTGGTGGATTGGATTCCACCACGGTTTTGTATCAAGCCCGTATAGACGGGTTCGATTGCTATGCTCTGTCTTTTGACTACCAACAGCGCCACCAAAAAGAGTTGGTGGCTGCCCGTAAAGTTGCCCAGATGGCGCAGGTCGTTGAGCATCGAGTGGTAGCTTTCGACCTGGGCTGTTGGGGCGGCTCAGCGCTCACCGATAG
>JAYSRP010000192.1:0-13801 GCA_043721015.1 Synechococcales cyanobacterium
GAGCCGGAGCGCAAAACGAAGTCTCTTGCTCCCTCTCCCCTTGTGGGAGAGGGCTGGGGTGAGGGGTAGCCAATGTGTCCCGCGTTAAATTGGTACCCAGTACCTCGTCTCTGGTGAGTTCTGCAAATTTGTAAACTATGGCCGTCACGACTAGATCTAGTATGGCAGATTCTTCTGAAGATATTTCAGCTTTCTGCAACATTTTTTTGGCTTTCTCTGCCATTTCATTGTTTGGTAGTATGGTCAGAGCCATTAAGCCTAGACCCCAGAGTAAATCTTCAATTTCGTCTAGTTCATCTAGATAAATGCGGGTGATGCGCCCACTATCTAAAAATTCTTGTACCACTTCTAGGCACTCTTGTTCGATGTCGCGGCTGGGATAGATTACGACGGCTCGCCAGTCTTTGAAGCTTTCTCTCTCCCGGTAGGCGAAGATGCTGATTTCGGCTAGGAGTCTTTCGTAAAGCAGGTTATCTTTTGCTTGTTGGAATTCACAGAAGAAGACGTTGCCTTCGGGGGTTGGGGGTCGATCAATAGCTTCACTGACACTTTATGAACGCAAGATTACAATCGTTAAATATGCTACGCTGGGTTTGTTCAAGATTTTGGGGAATTTCAATGGTTTCTACTATTTATCACCATATCCAAATGAATGATCAGCAAGTACCAATGATAGCTGGGACTACCATGAAACTGGTGGAATTGATCACTTCTCAGCAAGCTTATGGTTGGAGTCCTGAAGAGCTGTATTTTCAGTATCCTCATTTGTCCATGAGCCAAATTTATTCAGCCTTGGCATACTATTGGGATTTCAAGGATGAAGTGGATGCAGATATTCAAAGGCGTTTTAAGCAAGTAGAAAATCTTCGTCGCAATGCAACTCCACTAAAATTGCATAGGTAAGAAATGGCATGATTTCTTTCTATATGGATGAGCATGTTCCGAAGGCTATTACGAATGGTCTGCGCCTCCGTGGCATTGATGTTTTGACTGTACAAGAAGATGGTCGTACTGGAATAGCTGATAATTTAGTGTTTGATCGAGCTATTGAGCTACAAAGAATTCTTTTTACTCAAGATGACGATTTTTTGGTAGAAGTGCAAAAGCGTCAACAGCAAGGTTTGACTTTTTCTGGCGTGATTTATGCTCATCAGTTAGCTATTTCGATCGGCAGATGTATTAGTGACTTAGAGCTGATTGCCCAAATAGTAACACTAGAAGAGTTGGCCGGAACAGTACAATATTTACCGCTATGAACTGCCAAATATTGAAAATTTCTTACACAAATCGTGTTTCCAATCGAGTCAAATCGATAGCTTTCGACTTGGGGTGGGAAACTGGATATTAGCTCGAAAAGGAGGGTGGGAGAACGTTTGAACAGTTGGTAGAATATAGTGTCCTGTTTCATAAGGTCGTTGTTGAAGTCTTTGAGTACTATAGACTTCTCGGGGGCGATCAACATATTGATTGAGGATTCTTCAAGTCGCCTCTTACATAATCTGTCCTATTTCCCAGTCTCCATCAGCACTATATTTATAAACCTTGTAAATCAAAGATAAATGACGACTTCCGCCAGATTTCATTTTGTAAACAAAACTGGTATGGATTTTTGCCTCGGTTCTTGTGGAGTTTAATATTGATATTCGCAAAGAAGAAACTTCCTGGACTGATGTGAAAAAATCCACGAAAGACTTCATACCTTTTGGATGAATTTCTTTATTCTCCCTAAGACCTGTTGGGAGCTTGTTCCAGGCTGAAATATAGTTGCGAGAATTTATTTCTTGATAATAGCTATAAATTATACTTTCAGCATTTGTATCTTCTTTTGTTAATTGATTAGCTGGCTTTAGGCTCGTTTTTTTCTCACTACCACTAAGTTGACCTAGCTCGGATTTATCATTTTGTGGAACTTTGGACTCATTTGGTGGTTGGACAACTATGACTGGCTGTGGTTTATTACAATCAATATGAGCAATTGAGCATCGAATATCCTTATTTGCACTTGCACTGATAAGTGCAATAGTCACACCGGTAACGGACAGAAGAAGACTCATTGCAGAAAATCTTTCCCCTCTCGTCCAACTTTTATCCTGTTGAGTCATATGAATTTTATCTGCAACGATAGTTCGCTTTTCCATATTCATTGTGGGTAAGCGTCTCGATTGTAGCAAACCCATATTATGTTTGACAACAAAATATTTTAAGTTGTCATATAAGGCTGCACTATCAATCCCCAACCGGCAGTCTAAAAATATACTTCTCACAACTGGAATCATTCTCCTCTTTAGATTCTTCACTCGATCGATCCAAAATCCAACGCATCAAAGCCTCCCGATGATCCTCCGCAACAAAAATCTCATGTCGCGCTTGACAACCCATTGAGGTTCCACAGCACATAGACCCCGCACAAGATTCAGGTACTTCGCTTCGCTAAACAAGACTATCTCGTTTGATGAATGCGTCCTGTGCCGAAACAGAAATAGACTTCCGAGTTATTACCCCATTTCGCTTAATCACAGCATTGGCAAACATCTCAGGCGTTGGAACTGGGCAATCAGATAAATCAATATCCTCATCAGTCATAGCCCTAAGGCGATCCCAATCAGTCAAGGACTTCGCAGACATCGGTTCTTTGCTCATGGTGAATAGCTCTCCTACCAGAAAGATAAATATTGAAATCATTACTGTGACTTATTTCTAAGCTCCTCCACCTTCTTTTTGACCAACATTTTGACTTCCTCTGCCCCACCGCTGTATCTTTCTGTAGGTGTGGAGGCAAATCGATCGATATAAGTATGGAATGCCTGTTCGTCATCAGAATGAGTCTTCATGTAAGATTTTAACTCTGCTCTAGCCATGTTCTCAAAATCGGGCTTCATCGTGTAGACCTCTCACTTAAATACAGCTAAACAACCTGAATCCTAGATGGTGGGCAGTACCCACCCTACAAGTCATCTATTTTTAAGAAGCTTTGGCTTTCAGCTCTTCTATCTTTTTCCTTACCTGTATCTCAACTTCCTCCGCTCCACCACTGAATACTTCTGTCGGTGTAGAGGCAAATCGATCGATAAACAGGTAAAAAGCTTCCTGATCTCCAGGATTAGCAATGATATAAGCTCTTAGCTCCACTTTAGTCATGGTTTCAAAGTTAGGCTGCATTATTAAGTACCTCCACTGATCATTGCGGTAAATCTATATCTCCATACTATCTCCTAAATGGATTCCACTTTTACCACGCCTCGAAAAAGCTTTGAAACTTTTGGATTAAAATAGATACAAGGTTTACCTAAGTAATTTTATGAGATTGATCGAATGCGCCGGTACCATCAGCGCCCAAGGCGAATTACAGCTCGATGAGCTGTTGCCCCTCAACCAACCTAGTCGAGTGCGAATCATTGTCTTATTTCCAGAATCTCTAGAATCAGACGATCTCACCCCCGAGCAGTGGAGCAACGCCGTAGCCAGCAACCCCAGCTTTGCCTTTCTTCATGATGCCGAAGAAGATATTTACACCCTAGAAAATGGTGTAGCAGTAAATCATGAAAGGTAAAATAGTACTAGTTCAGTTTCCCTTTGACGATCTCTCAGATCACAAAGTTAGACCAGCATATTGTCTGACTGATTCGATCGGTGATTACAAGCATGTAATCTTCTCCTTAATCACCAGCCGCATTCCACCAAATCCTTTAAATACAGATCTAATTATTGATCTTACCCATCCAGATTTCGATAGAAGTGGCTTAATCAAGCTCTCTACACTGCGCTTAGATCACCTTGTAACTCTTCGCCAGTCTATGATCCGCCGAGAACTTGGATCACTAAGCTTAGAAACTCAACAGAAAATTGCTCGAATTATCATTGATTTACTTTGAGTCCAGAAATATCACACAACGCAAAAAGCCCCGCCGAAGCGAGGCTTTTCATGGGAGTTCGTTCAGATCGAAATCTTAGCCGAACTTACCAGCAGTCGAAGCAATCAAGAAGGCCGCGTAAGTCAGAATATAGCCAACCGTAAAGTGAGCCAAACCTACCACCCGAGCCTGCACGATCGACAGAGCAACCGGCTTATCTTTCCAGCGAACCATATTGGCAAGTGGAGTACGCTCATGCGCCCAAACCACAGTCTCAATCAGCTCTTGCCAGTAACCGCGCCAGCTAATCAAGAACATGAAGCCCGTTGCCCACACCAAGTGGCCGAACAAGAACATCCACGCCCAAACCGAGAGATTATTCATCCCCATGGGGTTGTAGCCATTAATTAACTGCGAAGAATTCAACCACAGGTAATCGCGCAACCAGCCCATAATATAAGTCGAAGACTCATTAAACTGTGCAACGTTACCCTGCCAAATTCCCAAATGTTTCCAATGCCAATAGAACGTTACCCAACCTAGAGTATTCAGCATCCAGAACATCGCCAGGTAGAACGAATCCCAACCAGAAATATCACAAGTGCCGCCCCGACCAGGGCCGTCGCAAGGGAAAGCATAACCAAAGTCCTTTTTATCGGGCATTAGCTTAGAACCACGGGCATCTAACGCACCTTTGACCAAGATCAAAGTAGTGGTGTGAAGACCCAAGGCGATCGCATGGTGAACCAAGAAGTCGCCAGGACCAATGGTTAAGAACAGCGAGTTAGTACCAGAGTTAATAGCATCTAACCAGCCTGGCAGATAGACTGCGTTAGTGGTAGAAGCCATGCTGCCAGCGTTAGCCAACAGAGCGTCGAAGCCGTAAAGAACTTTACCTTGAGCACCTTGAACGAACTGAGCAAATACCGGCTCGATCAAGATTTGCTTTTCGGGAGTACCAAAGGCAACTACTACGTCGTTATGAACATACAAGCCCAAAGTGTGGAAGCCCAAGAACAGAGAAACCCAGCTCAAGTGAGAGATGATTGCTTCTTTGTGCTCTAGCATTCTTGCCAACACGTTGTTGCGGTTCTGTTCGGGATCGTAATCACGAACAAAGAAGATTGCGCCGTGAGCAAAGGCACCTACCATCAAGAAGCCAGCAATATACTGGTGATGAGTGTAGAGCGCTGCTTGGGTAGTGAAATCCTGTGCTAAGAAAGCATAGGGAGGCATGGAGTACATGTGTTGAGCAACCAAAGAAGTTACTACACCCAGTGAAGCCAAAGCCAAGCCTAATTGGAAGTGCAAGGAGTTGTTCACAGTGTCGTAAAGACCTTTGTGACCTTCGCCTAAACCACCAGCCGGGGGTTTGTGAGCATTTAAGATTTCTTTAATGCTGTGACCAATACCAAAGTTGGTACGGTACATGTGGCCAGCCACGATGAAAATCACCGCGATTGCCAAATGGTGGTGCGCCATATCAGTCAGCCACAAAGACTGAGTCTGAGGATGGAAGCCACCTAAGAAAGTCAAGATTGCAGTTCCAGAGCCTTGCGCTGTCCCAAACATCTGCTGAGCAGTATCAGGGTTTTCGGCGTAAACGCCCCAGTTGCCACTAAAGAACGGAGCCAAACCAGCAGGGTGAGGCATGGTGGTGAGGAAGTTGTCCCAACCAACGTGCTGACCGCGAGATTCTGGAATTGCTACGTGAACTAAGTGACCAGTCCAAGCCAAAGAGCTAACACCGAACAAACCAGCCAAATGGTGGTTGAGGCGAGATTCAGCATTTTTGAACCAGGAAAGTGCTGGGCGAAACTTAGGTTGCAGGTGTAACCAGCCTGCAAACAGTAAAACCGCAGCAAATAAGATCAAGCCTAATGCGCCTGTATAGAGGTCGGCATTAGTACGCATCCCGATCGTGTACCACCACTGGTAAACACCAGAGTAGGCAATGTTCACGGGGTTAGAAGCGCCACCTTGAGTGAAAGCTTCAATAGCAGGTTGACCGAAGTGAGGGTCCCAAATCGCGTGAGCGATCGGGCGAACATTTAGAGGATCTTTAATCCATTGCTCGAAGTTGCCTTGCCAAGCCACATGGAACAGGTTGCCCGAAGCCCAGAGGAAGATGATGCCGAGGTGGCCGAAGTGTGTTGCAAAAATCTTTTGGTAAAGACTTTCTTCGGTCATGCCATCGTGGCTTTCAAAATCGTGAGCCGTGGCGATCCCGTACCAGATCCGCCGTGTGGTCGGATCTTGTGCGAGGTCTTGGCTAAATTTTGGAAATTTAGTTGCCATAGTTTTTTATCACTGTGATGAATCGATGCTCTTTTTACAGAGAGGGACTAATAAAATTGCGGGCTATTCAGTGGCAGATGCCAAAGAATTTAATCTTCATGACCAAATATTCATGACTAAAGGCCACCGTTTAGCTGCTTTGTCCTAGATCGAAAGCGATCGAGCCAGGAAGAATGCCCAGGTTGTGGCTATCCCACCTAAGAGATAGTGCGCCACTCCAACCGCCCGACCTTGAATAATGCTCAAGGCGCGAGGTTGAATTGCTGGGGCAACGCGCAGTTTATTGTGTGCCCAAACAATAGATTCGATCAGCTCTTGCCAGTAACCGCGACCACTGAACAAGAACATCAGGCTGAAGGCCCAGATGAAGTGAGCGCCCAAGAAGATCAAACCGTAAGCCGACAGCGCCGAACCGTAGGAGTTGATTACCTGAGAAGCTTGCGCCCAGAGGAAGTCCCGCAGCCAACCGTTAATGGTGGTAGCACCGGTAGCAAAGTTGCCGCCAGTAATGTGGGAAACCGTGCCACTCGCATCGACCGTACCCCAAACATCTGACTGCATCTTCCAACTAAAGTGGAAAATCACGACCGAGATGGAGTTGTACATCCAGAACAAGCCTAGGAAGACATGATCCCAACCAGAAACCTGGCAGGTGCCGCCCCGACCTGGACCGTCGCAAGGGAAGCGGAAGCCCAAGTTAGCTTTATCGGGTACTAACCGAGAGCTACGAGCAAACAGCACGCCTTTTAACAGGATGAGGACAGTAACGTGAATGGTGAAAGCGTGAATGTGGTGAACCATGAAGTCCGCAGTGCCTAAGGCAATCGGCATCATTGCTACCTTGCCGCCAACCGCGAGGGTTTCGCCCCCGAAAGCTAAGCTGGCAGTTTGCAGCGCGTTAGGTGCAGTGTTACCCGCAGCCGCTGTATGCAACCCTTGTACCCATTGAGCAAACACTGGTTGAAGTTGAATCGCCTTATCCGAGAACATGTCTTGGGGACGGCCCAACGCTTGCATAGTGTCGTTGTGGATGTACAGACCGAAGCTGTGGAAGCCTAGGAACATCGAAACCCAGTTGAGGTGAGAAATGATGGCATCTCTATGGCGCAGCATTCGATCGAGCAAGTTGTTTTGGTTCATAGCCGGATCGTAATCACGAACCATGAAAATCGCTGCGTGTGCCGCACCGCCCACTATACAGAAGCCGCCGATCCACATGTGGTGAGTAAACAGCGAAAGCTGAGTACCGTAATCGGTTGCTAAGTAAGGGTATGGAGGCATGGCATACATGTGCTGTGCCACGATGATACTTACGGAACCCAACATAGCCAAGTTAATAGCTAGCTGTGCGTGCCAGGAAGTAGTCAAAATCTCATAAAGACCTTTATGACCTTCGCCAGTGAACGGACCTTTGTGACCGTCCAAAATGTCTTTCATGCTGTGACCAATACCCCAGTTAGTGCGGTACATGTGGCCAGCAATGATGAACAGAACAGCTAGTGCCAAGTGGTGGTGAGCCGTGTCAGACAACCATAGACCACCAGTAGTGGGGTTTAAGCCACCCTTGAAGGTTAAGAAGTCGGCGTATTCAGACCAGTTCAAAGTGAAGAAAGGAGTGAGGCCCTTAGCAAAGCTGGGATACAGCTCGGCCATTTTGGCTGGATCCAAAAATTCATGAGGTAGCGGAATGTCTTTCGGTGCTACGCCAGAATCCAACAGCTTGTTGATGGGCAGAGATACGTGAATCTGGTGGCCAGCCCAAGAAAGGCAGCCCAGACCCAACAAACCAGCCAAATGGTGGTTCATCATCGACTCAACGTTTTGGAACCATTCTAGTTTGGGAGCGCGCTTGTGGTAGTGAAACCAGCCAGCGAACAGCATCAAACCAGCCATGACTAAGCCGCCAATGGCAGTGGCATAGAGTTGAGTTGAATTTGTATAACCCGAGGCGCGCCATAGTTGGAACAAGCCAGAGGTAATTTGAATACCGCGAAAACCACCGCCAACGTCGGCGTTCAAAATATCTTGGCCTACTACAGACCAGACAACTTGAGCGCTAGGCTTAATGCCCGTGGGATTGGTCAACCAAGCTTCATAGTTGGAGAAGCGGGCACCATGAAAATACATGCCGCTCAGCCAAACAAAGATGACCGCAAGGTGGCCAAAATGCGCGCTAAATATTTTTCGTGAAACGTCTTCTAGGTCACTTGTGTGACTGTCAAAATCGTGGGCGTTGGCATGAAGATTCCAAATCCAGGTTGTGGTTTTGGGCCCTTTAGCCAAGGTGCGATCGAAATGTCCGGGCTTTGACCACTTCTCGAAAGAAGTAGGTGTCGGATCATTATCAACTACCACCTTGACCTTTGCCTCCCGCTCCGGAGGACTAATTGTCATGGGGAGTCTCCTCTCTAGACAGGGAACTTTTTATTGTTTGCCCATTTCTGGGTGCGCCCGCTTTGCAAAGATGACCTTGCGGCAAACGGAGCCAAAATCCTGAGGCGTTTCCCTTATATGAATAGGGGATGATTCCTAACTGCACGGCATGGCGGTAAAGCTCAAGCGGTACTGCTGTTGATGAATTATAGGCCGTTCGTGAAACAGACATTGTAATTAGTTAACAATACTTCAAAGTCGCCTCTGGCATGACCTCTATGGAGCCTGCTGGATCAAATAAATCAGATAGTCAAATTCACCACACAAAAATTGACATTTTCTTGAATTTTCTTGATTTGACTAGACATAACAAAAAATCTCTCAAAGAAAATCCCCGGATTTACCGGGGATCTTTACTATCAGTGATTAGCACAACCTAAAAGGTCTTCAAATGAAATAAGGGGGTTCTACCAAACCTTATTTCTTGGCATCATCACTTTTCCACCACAGGCTTGTCGCCTATTTTACGAGGAACTTCAATACCAACTTCTTCTAAAATCACAACTGGTGAAGACCCAGAGAACTCTTGCACTCGCTTAATCAATACTTTGCCATCCATTAATCTTTCGCCCACGCTGACGTAACGGCTAAAAGACTCAGTGGGTAGTTTAACGATCACTTGAATTTGACCATTTACTTCAGATACACCAGAAACTGTAATGGCTCTAGCTAAATTTGGTTGGGGGATTGGGGCTGGAGCAATAGCGGGAGGAATGTCACGAATAGCAACTTCTGGATTGGGTTTAGCAGATGGAGTAGATAGACCAGGAGTGTTAACGGGCTTAATGGCTACTGTGCTAGCTGGTTTATTAGCAGAAGTTACTGTGGCAATCTTGACAGGTTCTGTATTCTTCTTAGCTAAAGTAGCAGCAGCGCTAGCAATACCTAAGCCACTACCGATTTTGCGGCTAGGATTAGTGGCGATCATAGTAGGAATATTTTTTGGTGCAATAGTAGTAACTTTTGGGGTACTAGTAGAGCTAGAGGCAATCTTAGTAGATTTAGTAATCGAGGGCGTAGCTTGAGTTGCTTTAATAGTCTTGGTTTCGGTAGTGGTGTTTAAAACTACTCCTGAAAAAGGATCGGTACGACCTTTAGTAGTACTTCTGACAATGCTATCAGAATCACTAGCTGGCAATAGACCAGCAACCACTGCATCAGTTGGTTTGGCCGCTTCTTCAACCTTTCGTTCTGTTTCTTTTTCTTTAGCAGCTACTAAAGGCTCACTAAAATTAGGCGCGGCAGCAGCTACTGCTGGACTAGCGGCAGGAGAAGCAGCAGCTTGGGGAGCTTTACTTTCAGTTGGCTTAGGAGATTCTCCACCACCACAGCTCGTGGTAGCTACAGCCAAAAGGCCAAATGTGATTACGGAAAAAAGAGATTTGCGAGACACTTTGATACTACCTTCTAGTTATGTGTTGCTAATTGGTGGATGAGAGCCGAGGGAAGTTTTCTCGGAGGTTGCTGTGATTATTGTTCCCACTACACCCTCTAAATCAATCACCTGGAAATTGAATAATCTATTAGTTATTTTCCTGAAAGAAAGACTTAAGTGAGCCAACGCCCTTTTTGACATGGCGAGAAACGGTAATGACGCTAATATTCATTTTTTCAGCGACTTCTTTTTGGGTGAGGTCATAAAAGAAAATAAACTCGATAATTTGGCGAGTGTGTTGTTCTAAAGTGACCAACCCTTGACGCAGGCGCTGTCGATCTTCATCGGCGAGCTGAAAACTGCGATAGCCATGGTCGGGCAAGATATCCATCATGCAGTGACCTTCATCATCGCCAGTAGGGCAATCGAGGCTAATGGCCTGCCGATTTTGCTTGGCTAGCTGGACTTCTTGCCATTCTGCTAACGAGACATCGAGGGCAGCAGCCATTTCTGTATCAGAAGGAAAGCGCTGATGTTCGGCTTGAAATTTTTGATTAATTGATGCTGATTTTTGCAGCATCTCTAACCAGCGCCGAGGAACTCGAACCACTGAGCTTTTATCGCGCAGGTAGTGCTGGATTTCTCCCCGAATATAGGGTAGAGCGAAGGTACTAAAGGCATAGCCTTTGGTGAGGTCGAATCGATCGATTGCCGAAACTAGGCCGATCGAGCCAACTTGTAGTAAATCTTCATAGTTTTCTTGACATTGATTTGCCCAGTAGTGGGCTTCTCGTCTGGCTAATCCCAGGTTTAACCGCACAATGCGGTCTTTGAGATAGGGCAATTCGGTTGTTTGATAGTCGTGCAGCAGCGCTAAGGTCTGCTGTTTGATTTCTCCGGATTGCTCAGATTTAGCAAGTTGTACATCTGCCCCAACGTCGGTTGATACCTTTGTTGTTTGTACATTTTGGATTTGTACATTTTGGATTTGTACATCTTGGATTTGTACATCCGTGGCTGTATCTCCCGCTCGGTCAGTTTCCGGGCGGGTCAGGGTAATAGTCATTAATAGCTTAAGATCCCTAAAGTAATCGAGATATTTGAATGTTTCTCGGAATTAGCAGTCAAATCCGCTGAAATCTGGAGAGAAAATTTAATAACTTGGTTTAAATATGCCCAAAATTTCTGACCTGATTAATATTTTCTTAAGCAGATCTACCGAAAAATAGAGCTGGGCTGAAAATATCTGGCAGCCTGTTCTGGAGCATTGGTAGGAGTTATGAAGGTTGAACTGGTGTTCATCCATATTGTCCGCGAGTAATTTAGTAATGCCCGCGATCGATCCCAGTAAAACAGAGAGATCTTTATCACTAAAAATCGGGGCACAAAAAAAGCCCAAAAAAAAGCCCAAAAAAAAGCACCGACTGCTCGGTGCCCAAGTAAATATTTGATTATCTAGGAAATCTAGATTTAAGCTTTAGTTTCTAAACGAGTGTAGAATACGCCGCGAATCCGGACTTTTTCGGGGTCATCTGCACCCAGGTCAGTATCAGAAGTCTGTTCACTAGTAAAAATACCGGCAACTTCGCCGCTGGCCGCGTTGATTTTAGCAATTTCAAAAGTGATGTTGCCCTTGAAACTATCAGTGCGTTTGACATTGGTGCGTGAAAGCTTGCTGCTATCAGCTTCAGCAGGTAAAGCGATCGCGTTATCGTAACCGCTAGCTACACCCCGACCTTTAGGATCAAGGAACACCGAACCACGATAAGAAGGCACTTTGAACTCACCGCTAAAATCGGTGGAAGTAGTCAAAACAGGAGTAGGAACAGCGCTGGTCGCCACCAATTCTTTGATGGTGAACAAGAAAGGCACCAGTTCGCCACCAGGCATTTTGACAGTAATTGCTTGGAAGTCGATGCCATCTTCTTCTTTAAAAACCAACTTGCCTTCACCGTTGAGAGTCACGCTACCTTTAATTTGGTCGAGACTAGAGGTGGCACGAGTTACCACTTTACCTTTAACAAATTCAGCTTTTTGGCGTTTGTTGGCCGGTTCTTCTTCGACGAAGTACTCGGTGGGCTGCAAGCACATATCTACGAACTGATAATTTTTGTTGGGATCAAGGTCGATCGAACCCCGACTAATATCGGAAATGGTGGGGCAGTTATTGGCCAATCCAGTGTTCCGAATTTGTTCGTAGGTCAGGGGCACGCTGCTGGTCGCATTGGCAGGGCTGTCGCTGCAAGCGGTCAAAAAGCCAATACAAACGGCCATTAGTGCCGCAATTAATCCACGGAATTTCATCTTTAACCTCAAATCTGAGAAAATTAATATTATATATCTGGACGATTATGTTAATGCTGGTCGCGGTTGCAGTGAGCAAATAGGTTTAATCATACAGGAGAAAACCTGAGAGACTTAACTCTGGCTAGATTTCCCCAGTTCATTTTCCGGAGTCCATATCTAGTTAATCTATTTATCACAAAGTGGCTCTGAGTGGTACACTTACCATGCGCTGCCCGCAGTTTTGCGCTCGCTCACCCGATCTGGCCGTGATTTGGCATAAGTAAATTTAAGTAACATTTTGGTTGACAAAACCGCTGCTATGGAAATGGAGACAGAAAATACCCCTATTCAGATTGGCTCTTCTCAGACCGAAGAGATCAAGTCTCAGGCTGCACTAACCGAACGATTGCAGCAAATTAGTGCGATCGGTTTACAGTTAGCAGTCGATCATCAGCAGCAAACCGATGAGCTGCTGGCAATTTTGCGCACTTTAGAAGAACTGCATCGCCATATCCGCGAAGAATTTTTTCAACCAGCCTTGCCCCAAAGTCGCCACAGCCTATATTCACTGTTGATGGAAATAGAATCTCAGGGGGGCTGGCCATATATTGAGAGAATGCGTTTGCAAGATTTGTTGCGAGCAATGGACACTGATACTGGTGAGCCTCCGACATCATAAAATTACCTAAATAAAAAAAAGA
Source organism: Synechococcales cyanobacterium (assembly GCA_043721015.1). Classification (GTDB taxonomy): domain Bacteria; phylum Cyanobacteriota; class Cyanobacteriia; order Cyanobacteriales; family Chamaesiphonaceae; genus JAAFHZ01. The sequence continues at coordinate 12,945 of JAYSRP010000192.1, forward strand.
GATCCCCATTATGCAGAGGATCTCTTTTTTGGCGGCGCTTATTAGGCGATGGTAAATTAGTTGAATTTCACGCTTAAGACCACATCGTTATAGTCTCGATCGCCGCCGCCAGCTAGGTCTTCAAAACCAAAGCGGTTGTCGCCCAAGAGCTTAATATGGTCTACCTTATCGGTGTTAGCACCAATGTAGGCAAAATAGGTTTCGGCACCGTTGGCAATGATGTATGGAGCCAAAATTGTACCGCCAGTTAAGTTTTGGTTGTTAGTGACCACCGTACCGCTGATACTGTTGAGGCTAGTCACCGCTCGTCCGATCGCGGCTTGAGCATAGCCAGCATCACCTGGTAACAAAGTGCCCACTCGCCCAGTAAGAGCGTCATCTATCGTATAAAAACCCACCTGATTTCGGTAGGCGGCTTCACTTTGAATAGTAAAGGTTGCCGCTACAGCTCCGACCTGAGCGCTAAGATCTATTAAATCTGCTTTAGCTTGTAAAGCGGTGCCAATTACCACCTGACTAGATAACTCCGCTTGCAGCAATATATTGCTACTAGCACCAGTCCAAGCAAGATTGAGCTTGTCCCCGATCGTGGTAATTGGCAGCAGACTACTATCACCCAGCAACACGTTGTTTACTGTGCCACCTCCAGCCAAAGTGGCTTTCGCTGCATCGATCGTGTCATCTTTGACTGCAAAAAAGCGTAGATGTTGACCAGCCTGAAAAGTAAGCTGACGGCTAACAGTGGGATCAAAGAAAGCTCCGCCCAAAGTAGAAAAAATAGTTTGACTGCGATCGAGTGCAGCTTTTAAGTAACCATTTTGACCGGGCAACAAGGTGCCAATCTTACCAAAATCATC
>JAYSRP010000193.1:0-5634 GCA_043721015.1 Synechococcales cyanobacterium
GCCACCGCCGCGTTTTTGGAAGCCGCTAGAAATTACATCGAGGCTGACCATCGCATCTAGACGCTGCAAAGCCATGGCCATTAAAGCGGCATCGGTGGGTGGTTCTACTTTGAGCTGGGTGGTGACGCAACGAATGCCGCTGAGGCGTTCGGCACCGTAGCGAGGGAGTTCTAAAGGCGGAATCTGAGTCTGGCTAGGTGTGCCGACTCCGACTCGAATAATGTGGCCACGGCGGTTGATGTAGGCCGAAATGGGGGCTTTGATTTCGCTGCTAATTGCTGCTAGTCGCTGACTAAATTCTGGCGTGGTGAGGCGATCGATCGGTAGTCGCTCTTGATATAAACGACGAAGCTGTTTGATTTGATTGGGTTTCAGACCCTGCAATTTTCCATAGATAGTTTCGATAGCTTAATCCTCCGTACAGATAGCCACTAAGTTCAGTCTAAGATATCTGCCAGCTTATTGTCTGGTCTGGTCTTCATCGAGGGGTAATTCCAAACAATAGCCTGCTCCGTAGACTGTTTTGATGAACTGGGGACGACGTGGTTCTGGTTCTAGCTTGGTGCGCAGGTGACGAATATGTACCCGAATAGTCTCGATGTCGTCGTTGGGGTCGTAGCCCCAGACTTCTTTTAATATATCGCTGGGTGAAACGGTTTGACCGTGACGTTGTAGCAGGCAATGCAACAGCTCAAATTCCAGGTGAGTGAGCTTAATAGTCTTACCAAACCACATGGCCTCAAAGCGCTCGGGCACTAAAATTAGTGGCCCATAGTTCAACATTTCGGTGTGCTTGGCCGCTTGAGGGATTCGATCGGTGCGCCGCAGCAAAGCTCTGACCCGTGCCAGCATTTCTTCAATCTCGAAAGGCTTGGTCAAATAATCATCGGCACCGGCATTAAAGCCATCGACCTTGTTTTGGGTTTGCCCTAAAGCAGTCAACATTACCACCGGAATATCGGCAGTGCGCTCATCGCGCCGCAATCTTTGGCAGACAGTATAACCATCTACCTTGGGCAGCATTAAATCGAGCATAATCAAGTCAGGCAGCATTTGGATGGCCATAGCCTGACCTTGAATTCCATCAGGGGCTTGCTTGACTTCGTAGCCAGCCATTTCGAGGTTAATACAGACTATTTCTGAAATGGCTGCATCGTCATCGATGACTAGGATCCGGGGCATGTTGGTTAATAAAATGTGAGTTCTTGACGGCGATATCCGCTATATACCTTAAAGAGAAAATAAGGGTTCATTGTAAAGATTATAAGGTCTAAGTCAAGAACCGCAATAATTCGCAACTTTTCTTCATATGCTGCTAGTTTGATGTTCTACTAATTTGGTGTCAATTGATACCACTTCTTCCATGCGCCAAATTGCTCCCCCAATTGCTCCTCAAGTCTGGCTACTGGCGATCGGACGACTGATTTCCCAGTTAGGAAGCGGTCTTACGCTGTTTTATGCCCCAATATTTTTTGTCAGCCATTTGCATCTTTCTAGTACCGCTGTGGGACTGGCGATCGGCTGTCAGTCAATTTTTGGCGTGGTGGGACGGCTACTGAGCGGCAGCTTGGTCGATCGAGTTGGTCGCAAGCCCTTGTTGATGTCGGCAATGGTGGCTTCGGCGATCGCAGCGGCGATGTTTGCCCTGGCTCAAGATTTTTGGTCACTGGTATTCGGCAATCTACTGTTTGGCCTGGGCATTGGACTCTATTGGCCAGCGAATGAATCCTTAGTAGCTGACTTGGCCAAGACTTCTGATGAACGCCGCAACGCTTATGCAGTCACTCGCCTTGCCGATAACTTGGGTCTGGGTTTAGGAATTATTGGCGGCGGCTTGATGTTGCAGATCGCCGTCGATTACCGCTGGCTGTTTTGGCTGGATGGTCTATCGTTCTTTCTGTTTGGCTGGGTGATTTTGTTGGGTATTAAGGAAACTAAACCAACTACGGTGAGCGACATTTCAGCTTGGCAGGGATATTTGCAGGCTTTGAGCGATCGTCGGTTTCAGCTTTATTTATTGATCAATGTGATGTTTACGATCTATGTGGCGCAACTGGAAACAGCGATTCCTCTTTATGTCACCCGTTTTGCTGGGGGCACCACCTGGACAGTTACAGTATTATTCACCATTAACCTGATTGCCATGGCCGCAGTGCAGTTACCCGTAATTCGCTGGCTGAAAACCGATCGACATGCCCAGGCGTTAGGCAAAGCTGCCTTAATCTGGGGTCTGAGCTTTGTGTTTGTGGCCTTGGCCACCTTACAGCCTGCTCATAGTGTTGGCTGGTTAATCATGGCGATGCTGGGCATTGCGATGGCACTGGCTGCTTACAACCCCACGGCTTCGGCTTTGACCGCCGATATTGCTCCAGAGCAATTAATGGGAGTTTACACTTCTTTAAATTCTCTTTGCTGGGCGGTGGGTTTTGCCATTGGGCCACCGATCGGCGGCTGGGCATTAGATCAAGGAATCACTGTAGTACAAGGCTTTTGGGGAGTTCTGGCCTTGTTATCTGGCGGAATCTGGTTACTGCTGCAAATGCTCGATCGGCTGCTATTGGATCATGCTGCTGCGACAATTGATACTTAATTATTGACGACCAGAGGATAAAATGAGATGGCTTGTTGACTAAGCAGTTACGATTTCAGTTACCGGAAAGCAGCCGTAAAGCTCTGTGCCTTTAGGCCAGGGATATCAGGCGAGCAAGTTGACGATGACAGCCGAACCGCACAATACGCAGTATTTGGGGTTTGAGGCTGGCGGAGGAAACGAGCAAAAGTGTAATATTTTTATTTGCTTGCTATCTCGATAAAACTGTGTTATTTTTGTCTCATGATAGTCAGAGAAACCAAACTTAAACACGGTACGGCAGAGCAATACTTAGCTCTTGATGAAGCCATTCGCACAGCCCAGTTCATTCGCAACAAAGCTGTTAGATTTTGGATGGACAATCAAGGCACGAGCAAAGCTGATCTGTACAGCCTATGTAAAGATCTAGCAAAAGAATTTTCCTTCGCCAAAAAGTTGAACTCTGCTGCTAGACAAGCTTGCGCTGAACGTGCTTGGGCTGCTATCTCTAATTTCTATACCCGATGTAAAAAGGGTGTGGGAAAGAAAGGTTTTCCAAAGTTTAAAAAACATTGTCGCTCTGTTGAATACAAGGTTTCAGGATGGAAGCTGTCTAGTGATTGCAAATCAATCACATTCACCGATGGTTTCAACATTGGAACATTGTCGATATTTTGCAACAATGAAACTCAGGAAGACTTGCACAGGTTGAAAATTAATCGTGTGCGTGTTGTGCATAGAGCTGACGGGTATTATGCCCAATTCTGCTTTGATGCTGACCGCAAAGAAGAGGGTGAATACACTGGCAATGTTGTCGGGTTGGATCTAGGGCTGAAGTTCTTCACCAAAGACCAAAACGATAATGCAGTGATATACCCACAATTCCTGAGAAAGTCTGAAAAGCGCCTTAAGAAGGCTCAAAAGCGATTAAGCAAGAAATTTGTAAAGGGTGCTAAGCCCCAATCAAATAACTATCATAAAGCTCGGAAAAGACTAGGTAGAGTTCATCTTAAAATTCAGAGACAGCGTAAAGATTGGGCAATTAAGCAAGCCCGATGCGTAGTCCACTCTAACGATGTGGTTGTTTATGAAGATTTAAAGATTGCGAACATGGTCAAAAATCACAATTTGGCTAAGTCGATATCTGATGCTGGTTGGTATCAATACACTCAGTGGCTGGACTACTATGGCAAGATTTGGGACAAAGCAGTTGTGGCAGTATCACCTAACTATACGTCTCAAGATTGTTCTAGCTGTGGCCACAGAGCAAAAAAAGCACTCAGCACGAGAACCCATTCATGTCCCAGTTGTGGAGTAGAGATTTGTCGTGATACAAACGCGGCGATCAATATTCTGAAAAAGGGATTGAATATCTTGGGCGTTGAGTGGAATAAACACAGTACTTCTGGGCAAGAAGGATCTGCCTCTAGTGCGGCAAAGGTGTGCTCCGAGGCCACCTCGGAGCCTTGCCTTGCACGTGAAAATGAGGGAAAGCATGGGGAGAGATGTACCTCTACAGTCGATGAGCAATCAAAGGCTGCAAGTAATTCTCTGTGAACCGTGAATAAGAATCCTCTCGCCTTTAGGCAGAGGAGTATGTCAAAAATTATTGAATTGTAAATTCGGCTGGGAGATGGGCAACTTCCCTGTTAGCCTAATCGCTAGGCAGGTTTTGAAAAACAAATTTTTATTGGGTTCTAAGAAGGTCATGGTTATGGAAAGCAACTTATCGCTCTGGCAAAAATATCAAGATTGGTTGTACTACCATCCCGACTTAGAATTTTATTTAGATATTAGCCGGATCAATTTCACTCAGGCAGATGTAGAGGCACTGGCTCCCAAGTTCGATCGAGCATTTCAAGATATGGTGGCGCTAGAAAGCGGCGCAATTGCTAACCCAGACGAACAGCGGATGGTGGGGCACTACTGGCTCCGCAATCCAGATTTGGCTCCCAATGCCCAGCTCCGCGAAGAAATTATTACCAATGTTCGCAACATCGAAGATTTTGCCAACCAAGTCCTCAGCGGCAAGATCAAGCCCCCCAACGCCCCTAAGTTTACCGACATTATTTCGATCGGCATCGGCGGCTCAGCTCTAGGCCCCCAGTTTGTTTCGGAAGCCCTAGCTCCCGATGTACCTCCTTTAGCCATTCATTTCATTGACAACTCCGACCCTGCCGGACTCGATCGCTTAATCCACCAAGTAGAACCCCGCCTCAACAGCACGCTGGTAATTGTAATTTCCAAATCTGGTAGCACCCCCGAACCACGGAATGGCATGTTAGAAATGGCCACGGCTTACCAAAATCATGGTCTCAATTTCCCAGAATATGCGGTAGCGATTACTGGAATCGGCAGCCAGCTAGATAAAACAGCGATCGCCGAAAAATGGGTAGCTCGTTTCCCGATGGAAGACTGGGTGGGCGGCAGAACCTCCGAAATGTCCGCAGTGGGTTTGGTGCCCGCAGCATTGCAAGGCGTAGATATTCAGGGGCTGCTGGCCGGAGCCAAAGAAATGGATATTGCCACCCGTCAACCGAGCTTTAAGAATAACCCCGCTGCTCTCTTAGCTTTTTGCTGGTATGTAGAAGGCAAGGGTAAAGGCGAAAAAGACATGGTGGTGTTGCCCTACAAAGATAACCTGAAGTTGTTTAGCCGCTATCTGCAACAGTTGGTAATGGAATCTTTGGGCAAGGAGTTAGATCTAGATGGTAATGTGGTTTACCAGGGTATTGCAGTCTATGGTAACAAGGGTTCTACCGATCAGCATGCCTATGTGCAACAGTTGCGCGAAGGAGTGCCCAATTTCTTTATGACTTTTGTAGAAGTACTGCTCGATCGGCATGGTCCTTCCCGCGAGATTGATTCCAATATCACGATGGGTGACTATCTATCGGGTTTCTTGTTAGGAACCCGCACGGCATTGTATGAGAAAGGACGTGGCTCTATATGTATTACGGTACAAGAAGCTGATGCCCGTTCGATCGGGGCTTTAATTGCTTTGTATGAAAGAGCCGTCGGTTTCTATGCTTCGTTGGTGAATGTGAATGCTTACCATCAGCCGG
>JAYSRP010000194.1:0-2809 GCA_043721015.1 Synechococcales cyanobacterium
AGTGGCAATCAAGCTGGAACTGGCGGACTGGTGACATTTAAAGATTCTAATTGGTTAATGTCGATCGTCTTGGCACACCAGCCCCACTTTGCCAACCAGCCTAGCGATGTTCAGGTCTTTTGGGGCTATGCGCTGTTTCCTGATCGAGTGGGTAACTTTGTGCCTAAAGCAATGAGTGATTGTAACGGCAGAGAGATTTTGCAAGAACTCTGTGGTCATCTCCGGTTTGACCTAGATACTGTAGCTTCAGCTAACTGTATTCCTTGCCGAATGCCATATATTACTAGCATGTTTATGCCCCGATTGCGTACCGATCGACCATTGCCAATCCCCCACAGTTCCAAAAATTTGGCCTTCATCAGTCAGTTTGTGGAAATTTCTGATGATGTAGTTTTTACGGTCGAGTATTCAGTAAGAGCGGCTCAGATGGCGGTTTATCAATTTATGAAGATTGATCGGCGCATTCCACCTATCTCCACTCATGATAAGTCGCCAGTGGTGCAGTTTGAAGCTTTAGTCAAAGCCTTTAAATGATTTTTGGCTCAGCAACTGCCCACTATCTAGATTTTAGATATTACCTAGTTTTATCAAATGTACCTACAGTAAATAACTAACAGGAAATTATGATGCCTATAGTAAGCCGTGAAGTTCGGTTGGTTTCTCGCCCTCATGGGATACCAACAGTAGACAATTTTACCCTAGTAGAAACAGGACTAGCCCCCCTTCAAGATCAACAGGTGCTGGTTCGGAACCTTTACATGTCGGTAGACCCATACATGCGCGGTCGCATGAACGACAGCAAATCTTATGTGCCGCCATTTGAGTTGGGCAAACCTTTAAATGGCGGGGCTGTTGGTGAGGTCATCGAGTCTCGTACCGAGAAGTTTCGGCCCGGCGATGTTGTCATATCCAATTTCGGTTGGCGAGAGTATTTTATAGCCGAATCGCAATCACTACATTCAGTGAGCCACGAAATTCAACCACTCTCGGTTTATCTTGGCGCTTTGGGAATGACCGGTATGACCGCTTGGGCTGGCTTGAATTTAGTAGATGCTAAAGCAGGCGAAGTTATTTATATCTCAGGAGCGGCTGGGGCAGTGGGAAGCATTGCCGGACAACTGGCCAAGCTGCGCGGCTGTCGGGTAATTGGCTCCACCGGCTCAATGGAAAAAGTTTGGTTTCTGAGTCAAGAATGTGGATTTGATGCGGCTTTTAACTACAATGCGGCTCCTGTGCTCGAACAGCTAAATCTTGAGGCACCAGAGGGGATTGATATCTATTTCGACAATGTAGGTGGCGAAGCATTAGAAGCCGCCCTATCTGCCTTGCGGGTGCATGGGCGCATCATTGCCTGTGGGGGGATTTCGGGCTACAACAACGAAAAACCTCAGCCCGGCCCTAGTAATTTATTTAACATCACGGCAAAGCGATTGACGATGAAAGGACTAATTGTTAGTGATTCGCTCAATCTGCAAAGCGAATTTGAGCAGGAGGTCGGGGGGTATTATCTAGCAGGTAAATTGAAAAATAAGGAAACGATTGTGGTGGGGATCGATCGAGCAGTACAAGCCTTTATTGACATTTTCGCGGGGAAAAATATCGGTAAGATGGTGGTGAAACTAGCTTAGATAGCAAGACTCGACTGATAGCTAAATACACAAAAAATTAAAACCATTACTTCTGAGGTATGAAAATGAGTAGTAATCAGACTGATTCGTTGGTCGGATTTATTTTTTACCATGTACCATGATTGATCAAAAAAATAATCGAAAAGCCGAGGATAACCGTGAAAGTTGCTGTTTTTAGTACCAAGTCATATGATCGACAGTTTTTCAATATTGCCAACGAACAGCACCACCATGAATTAATATTTCTGGAACCCCATCTTAACCATCAAACTGCCTGTCTAGCTACAGATGTCTCTGCAATCTGTGTTTTCGTCAACGACGAAATCAATAAAGATACGCTCGAAACTCTAGCTAGCAATGGTCTGCAACTGGTGGCCTTGCGCTGCGCTGGCTATAATAATGTCGATGTTCAGGCCGCTAAATCATTGGGTATTAAACTAGTGCGGGTGCCCGCTTATTCTCCATACGCTGTCGCCGAGCATACAGTGGCATTGATCCTCGCGCTCAATCGTAAGCTGCATCGAGCTTATAATCGTGTCCGGGAGGGCAATTTTGCGTTGGAGGGATTGTTAGGTTTCGATTTACATGGTAGGACGATCGGCATTGTAGGCACTGGCAAAATTGGAAAGGTGGTGGCTCAGATCATGACTGGGTTTGGCTGCCAAGTTTTGGCCTATGACCTTTACCCAAATGTCCAGTGTGAGTCGATCGGAGTTCAATATGTCGATCTATCGCAGCTATTTACTCGATCGGATATTGTTACTCTCCACTGCCCCCTAACCACCGAGACTCGCCATTTAGTTAATAAGCAGGCGATTAACCAAATGAAGCCTCACACCATGCTGATCAACACTGGCCGAGGAGCCTTGATTGACACCAAGGCCATTATTGCTGCCCTCAAATCAGGACAAATTGGTGCACTAGGGCTAGATGTATACGAACAAGAGTCGGAGCTGTTTTTTGAAGATCACTCTGATCAAATTATTCAAGATGACATCTTTGCCCGTTTAATGACATTCCCCAATGTGATGATTACTGGGCATCAGGCATTTTTTACTGAAGATGCCATGCGGGCGATCGCTGAGGTGACATTGTTAAATATTAGCCAAGTGGAACATGGGCAAGTCTGTCCTAATGAAATTTTGCTTTGAAAATTAATTAGCCGAGTCAGGGAAATTCAC